>NZ_JAKGAW010000028.1:0-65863 GCF_021532475.1 Pseudoalteromonas sp. APAL1
TGGCCATTCTTGCAAAGTAACGCCTTGATATTAAGCACCTGTGAAGCGCTGAATTCTGCATCTTGAGGTGGCTTGGGTATATTGATCTCTACAGGAAGATAATGATCATTTGATGACAAGTAAACAGATTTCTGGTGCTTTAGGTCAGTTGTTTTCTAACGTCTGCTGCTCTTGGGAGTCTGGTTGTGTTGTGTCGTTTGGCTTTTCGCTCATTTCTGTGGAAGTGTTAACCTCTTCAATGGTTTGCTCTTCTTCACTTGGGTCAGCAATTGCATCATTTTCATCAAGCCAAACCAACGCATCGTAATAACGACGAATATTGTCAACATACTGCACGGCAACATCGCCACGTGCATAACCATATTTGGTTTTACGATAATAACGCTTTTTAATTAAAAGCGGTAAGCGTTTTTTTACATCCGCCCACTTATCGGGGCTTGCCCCTTCTTGCTCGGTAATAATTCGCGCGTCATTTACGTGGCCCCAGCCAACATTATAAGAGGCTAAGGCAAACCAAGTTCTGTCGGGTTGTGGAATACGTTCAGGGATCCACGAAATAACCTTCGCTAAATATTCGGCACCGCCTTTGATATTTTGCTCAGGCTCTAAACGGTTAGTAACGCCAACTTGTTTTGCTGTAGTTTGCGTAAGCATCATGATCCCGCGAACACCTGTCGGTGACTTGGCTTTAGGGTTCCACATTGACTCTTGATAGCTCAAGGCGGCCAGTAAGCGCCAATCAATATTCCCTGAATATTGCTCAAACCAAGGTTGATATTTGGGTAGTGTTTCTTTGATAGCTTCGATATAGGCTAGGGTATTAACATAATTAAACTGACGAACGTGGCCAAAATACTTTTCTTCTAATACATAAAGTTGGTTATTTTGTTTTACATCACCAAAAAAGGGCACCATCAAGGCATATAAAGAATCGTCACCATCCTTTCTTAGTAGCCAAGCGATAGGGTCGTTACGAGTCACTGAAAAGCCGATACTTAAATTAGGGTGGTAGCGGCGAAATAATGACAAGGTGTGAGAGTCAGCGAGAGTGTAATCAATTTCACCATCAATGACAGCTTGCAGAAGTTCTTCTTCATCCATATCTTCTGTTTCATGCCATGTTAAGTCTGGATGAAGCTGTTTAAGTTGCTGTAATGCAAGTGAGTGACTACTTTTCGCAAGAACCGTTAGGTTCCCCGTTAAATCGGCAAATTCTCGAGGGCGAGTGCGGCCTTGCTTGTATACAAGCTTTTGGCTAATGGTGCGGTAAGTCGGCCCAAAACGATAATGTTCAGCCCGAATGGTATTGTAAGTAAGTCCAGAGGCAATAATGTCTAAATCACCACTTTCGAGGCGAGAGAACATATCTGTAAGATTAAAAAAAGGCACCATCTCGAGCTCTACGCCAACATAATCGGCAAACTCTTGTGCTAATTCGTACTCAAAACCCTGCACGCCTTGCGGTGCTTGATAGTAATTACTCGCGCCGGCTAAGGTGCCGACTCTTATCTTATTCTGTGCTTTGATATGAGCAAGTTGTGATGGTTGTTGTTGCATATCGCATGCACACAACATGAGCACAAGCGTAAATATAGCGAGTATTTTTTGCATAAATTAGAAATGCCCCTTAAACCATTACGTAACCGTTATAGCAAAACTTCACTGCCACGTCACTTCGCATATAGTTTTATATCTCTATTTAAAAATTAGTAACTGTAACAGTGGCGGTAAAAGATAAGTCATACAGAACAACAGCCTGCGGGAAAATAAAGAGTACTAAGATAGTTAATTGTTGCAACCATAATCGCGGTTATGAAGATTATTTAAATAAAAGCGCAATTTTGAGTTAAATCTAGACGTTATTTGCACTATAATACGCGCCTAAAATATCGTTCAATCCCTAACCCCGGATGAAAATACCTATGTTGATCCTTCGTGGTGCACCAGCACTTTCCGATTTTAGAGTTCAGAAAATTTTAGCGCGTTGCCAACAGGCACAACTTCCAGTCACTAACGTTTATGCTGAGTTCATGCATTTTGCTGATCTTACTGCTGAGCTTTCAGCTGATGAGCAAACAAAGCTTGAAAAGCTGCTTACTTATGGTCCAACGATTGCAGAGCACAGCCCTGCAGGCACGTTAATTCTTGTAACGCCGCGTCCTGGCACTATCTCGCCTTGGGCATCAAAAGCAACCGACATCGCACACAACTGTGGCTTAAGCCAAGTTCACCGTGTTGAACGTGGTATTGCATACTACGTTGAAGGTAATCTATCAGCTGAGCAAACAGCTGAAGTAGCAGCGTTATTACACGACCGTATGACTGAAGCAACGCATACGGATATGGCTGATGCAGCTAAATTATTCCGCCACGATGAACCGCGTCCAATGTCATCAGTTGACATTTTAGGTGGTGGCCGTGAAGCACTTGCTAAAGCCAATGTTGAGCAAGGTTTTGCGCTTGCAGATGACGAAATCGATTACTTGGTAGAAAATTTCCAAAAGTTAGGGCGTAACCCGAACGACATCGAATTATTTATGTTTGCACAAGCAAACTCTGAGCATTGTCGTCATAAAATCTTTAATGCTGATTGGACAATTGATGGCATCGAACAGCCAAAATCATTGTTCAAAATGATCAAAAACACTTACGAGCAACACCCTGAAAATGTGTTATCTGCATACAAAGATAACGCAGCGGTAATGAAGGGCTCAGTAGCGGGTCGTTTCTTCCCGAACAGTGAAGGCGAGTACGCATACCATCAAGAAAACATCGAAATCTTGATGAAAGTTGAAACTCATAACCACCCAACAGCGATTGCACCATTTTCGGGTGCATCAACAGGTTCTGGTGGTGAAATTCGTGACGAAGGTGCTACAGGTCGTGGTTCTAAACCAAAAGCTGGTTTAGTGGGCTTCACAGTATCTAACCTTCGTATTCCAGGTTACGAGCAACCATGGGAAACCGACTTTGGTAAGCCAGGTCGTATCGTTAATGCACTAGATATCATGACTGAAGGTCCATTAGGTGGCGCGGCATTCAATAACGAATTTGGTCGTCCTAACTTACTTGGTTACTTCCGTACCTACGAAGAAAAAGTATCAAGCCACAACGGTGAAGAAGTACGTGGTTACCACAAGCCAATTATGCTTGCAGGTGGTTTAGGTAATATTCGTTCTGAACATGTTCAAAAAGGTGAAATCCCAGTTGGTGCAAAACTTATCGCACTAGGTGGTCCGGCAATGAACATTGGCCTTGGTGGTGGTGCTGCGTCTAGTATGACATCAGGTCAATCGAACGAAGACTTAGACTTTGCATCGGTACAACGTGAAAACCCAGAAATGGAACGTCGTTGTCAGGAAGTTATCGACAAATGTTGGCAGTTAGGTGATGCAAACCCAATCGCTTTCATTCACGATGTGGGTGCTGGTGGTCTTTCAAACGCATTCCCTGAGCTTGTAGACGACGGTGGTCGTGGTGGTAAATTCCAACTTCGTGATATTCCAAACGATGAGCCGGGTATGGCACCACACGAAATTTGGTGTAACGAATCTCAAGAGCGTTACGTATTAGCAGTTGCAGCTGAAGACTTCGCGCGCTTTGAAGCAATCTGTAAACGTGAACGTGCACAATACGCGGTTATCGGTGAAGCAACAGAAGAGCGCCACTTAACGGTTGAAGATAGCCACTTTGGTAACAACCCTGTTGACCTACCGCTTGATGTTTTACTTGGTAAAGCACCAAAAATGCACCGCGAAGTTGAGTCTAAAAAAGCACAATCGCAACCATTAGACGTTGCAAACATTGATGCTGCAGATGCTGCACAACGTTTATTACGCTTACCAACGATTGCTGAAAAAACATTCTTAATCACCATTGGTGACCGTACCGTAACGGGTTTAGTTGCGCGTGACCAAATGGTAGGTCCTTGGCAGGTGCCAGTAGCAAACTGTGCGGTAACAGCCGCTGCGTTTGATACTTATCACGGTGAAGCAATGTCACTAGGTGAGCGTACACCAGCTGCACTGTTAAACTATGGAGCTTCTGCTCGTTTAGCTGTGGCTGAGTCATTAACGAACATCGCGTGTGCTAACATCGGTGGCCTTGAAAATATCAAGCTATCTGCAAACTGGATGGCCGCAGCTGGTCACCCTGGCGAAGATGCAGGTCTTTACGAAGCTGTTAAAGCGGTAGGTGAAGAGCTTTGTCCAGCACTTGGTTTAACAATCCCTGTGGGTAAAGACTCAATGTCGATGAAAACTCAATGGGATGAAAACGGTGAGCAAAAATCGGTTACTGCGCCATTATCACTAATCATCACTGCCTTTGGTCGTGTTGAAGACGTGCGTAAAACAGTAACGCCACAGCTACGCACTGATAAAGGTGAGTCATCACTATTATTAGTTGATTTAGGTGCGGGTCAAAACCGTATGGGGGCATCAAGCCTTGCACAGGTTTATAAGCAATTAGGTGATGTAACACCTGATGTTGATAGCCCTGAGTTATTAAAAGGTTTCTATGAAGCAATGCAAGCGCTTGTTGCTGATAACAAGTTACTTGCCTACCATGACCGTTCAGACGGTGGTTTATTCACAACTATCGCTGAAATGGCATTTGCGGGCCACACAGGTGTAACTGTAGACCTTGCAGGCCTTACAGGTTCAGACATCGAAGCACTTTATAATGAAGAGCTAGGTGCGGTTATCCAAGTGGCTAATGCTGATTTAGATGCAGTGAAAGCCGTTCTTGCTGCTCACGGCTTAGCAGCTATCAGCCATGAAATTGGTACATTAAACGCTGATGACCGTGTGGTATTCACTCGTGGTGATGATGTGGTGCTTAACCACACGCGTACTGAGCTTCGCACTATTTGGGCAGAAACAACTTACCAAATGCAAGCACGTCGCGATAACCCTGAGTGTGCTAAGCAAGAATTTGACGCTAAGTTTGACGCAAAAGACCCAGGTCTTAACGTAAAACTAAGCTTTGACTTAAACGAAGACGTTGCTGCGCCTTACATTGCAACTGGTGCGAAGCCGAAAATGGCGATTCTACGTGAGCAAGGTGTTAACTCTCATTTAGAAATGGCTGCGGCATTTAACCGTGCTGGCTTTGCAGCGGTTGACGTACACATGAGCGACATCCTTGAAGGTCGTTTAACACTTGAGCAATTTAAAGGCTTAGTGGCATGTGGTGGTTTCTCTTACGGTGACGTATTAGGCGCAGGTGAAGGCTGGGCTAAGTCAATCTTATTTAATGAGATGGCGCGTGAGCAGTTCCAAAGCTTCTTCCACCGCGAAGATACATTCAGCCTAGGTGTGTGTAATGGCTGTCAAATGCTTTCAACATTGAAAGAATTGATCCCAGGCACTGAGCACTGGCCACGTTTTGTTACCAACAAGTCAGAGCGCTTTGAAGCTCGCTTTAGCCTTGTAGAAGTGCAAGAAAACCCATCAGTATTCTTTAACGGTATGGCTGGTTCTCGTATGCCTATCGCTGTTTCTCATGGTGAAGGTCATGCTGAATTCGCTAACAGCGATGCAGTTAAAGCTGCGCTTGAGTCAGGCACTGTGGCAGTGAAGTTTGTTGATAACTACGGTAACCCAACAACGCAATACCCAGCTAACCCGAACGGCTCGCCTGAAGGTATCACAGGTATTACCTCTACTGATGGTCGTGCCACGGTTATGATGCCGCACCCAGAGCGTGTTTTCCGTACTGTTGCTAACTCATGGCACCCAGATGAGTGGCGTGAAGATAGCCCATGGATGCGTATGTTCCGCAACGCACGTAAAAACGTTGGCTAAAACTTAGCTATATACCTAGCTATACAAGCTAGGTTCATACAAGCCGTTTAAACTAAAAAGGCTGCACTATTAAGTGCAGCCTTTTTGTTTATAATGGTGCTAGTAAGTGTAAGTTCAAAGGCAAGGAGAGTTTTTTGAGTTTTAAGCGGGTAAGCGTAGGGTTGCTAGGTATCGTGCTAAGCATGCTGCTGTTGGCGTATCTGTTCAGGCTACCACTGACATCGTGGTACTTAACGCCTATGCTTAGTAAAAATGGCGCTGAGCTTCACTGCATTGATTGGTCATTGACCAGCCAGCTTGATTTAAATATCGAGAAATTATGCTTAACTTATCAAGGGCAGCAAATAGAGTTAGCTGGCATCCTTGCTAACAAGCAACAGGTTAGGGTTTCTCGCGCTAATCTCATCGTTAGCGACCTTGCAAATAAACAACAACCAGAATCAGCACAGACTGAATTTAAAAAGCTCGCTTTAGTATTACCAGAGCAAAGGCCGCTAATAAGCATTGAGCAGCTTGATGTAGTCTCACCGTTTACCGATAGCCCTGTTAGGTTGGCAATACAAGAAAAACGCTTAAACCATTTTACGATTTCACGTGATCTTAATGCAGATGTTGAAATATCTAATTATGAAATAAAAGCCGATCTCACCCTTGATGAGCAAGTAGCTAGGCGGTTCATAACATTGCCACAAAGCAGCCATTTTGGCACTCAATCGCAGGTTAAGTTTGATGGTATTACGATTGCAATTGAAAGCACCGTCAATGCAAGTTATCAGCATGCTCTAGCGCAATGCGACCTAGGTTTTACCACTGAAGGGCAACTGAGTGCGAAGTATCAATTAAACCAACAGCATTTATATGCGGATTTATCAGCTTTACAAAATCAGCTTAGCGCAAACCGAGATTGCTTGAACACCATAGCAGATCAACAGCATCAATCATTTATTGAAGCGCAGTTACCGCTTACTTGGCAGTTACACATTGAAAAACCAGTCAGTGTAGAAGCCGAGCAGCTATCAGTCCCAATCGTAAAATTGCTAGCAGCTGAAGGGCAAAGTGAAGTGACAGTCAGTAATACGACCCTTTCTTTACAGGATCCGCTCGCATCACTTAATAGCCAAGTTAGTATTGATTTTAACAGTAAAGATATTGATGAGCTTAAGCTCAATGCGCATTTGCATGAAAGTGACGTTAGCGCTGATTTTCAACTGTCACTTGATTCACTCCCTGCATTTTTAGATTTTCAGGCTGACGGTGTTCTGGTTGAGGGTATTGGGGCTAAAGGAAAGCTAAAAATTGATGAGTTATTTTCTAGCCCGATAGCTGCTAGATTGAACGCAAATGTCAATGTTAAAAACGCACTTATATCAGGTGCTCAGATAGCTGACTTTACCAGCACGATTGAGGCTGATCATAATGCCGAGCAACACTTAATTGTTAAAGCCAACAGTAAGGTTAAATCATTAAATTATAATGATATTAACGCAGCAAAAATCAGTAATGAGCTAACCCTTAGTACAGATCTCAGTGTGGGGGAATTATTTGCTGATATTGATGCCAAAACCACGGCTGCTAAATTATCAACACCTGAACTTACCTTAAATAAGTTGTCTGTCGTTACAAATGCCCTACAAAGCCGCGCCTTGCAGGCAACGCATCATGTGTTTGCAGATGGCTTTGAAGCGCTTGTTAGCCATCATATGTCTAAGGTTGCGCACCCATTTGAATTGGTGATACCTGAGCAGGCAGTAGCCAAGCTTAATCCGATAATTGCTCAGTTTGAGCCCCTTGCAACCATCACTGATGGGCTGGTTTCAGGGATTATTAAAGGTGATGTAAATCTTCAGCAAGCAGAAGGTAGTGTTCACATTAATAAACTCAGTGCGCTTTATAATGACTACCTAGCAAATGATTTTGCCGTGGATTTAGATGGGACGTTTAATTCAGGGCAGCTTAATATTGCAACGACTAAATTTACACTCAATGAACTGCGCGCAGGTGCTGTGGTCAAAAATATGCAGGGTCAGTTGCAGGTAACGGCTAATCAGCCTTGCGCAGCTGATCTAACTGGTCAGGTTATGGGTGGCAAATTTGTGGTGAATAAATACTGCCCACTGAGTGACAACCAAACCGCGACCGTTAAGTTTGAAAATATTGATGCTAGCAAATTGGTCACCCTTGATGCCGAGTCTGGAATTAGTTTAAGCGGGCGCTTAGCGGGCACCTTACCTGTTGTTATAAGCAAACAAGGAATAGAGGTAAAGCAAGGGCAGCTAGTTAATCAAGGTGATGGTAAATTACTGATCACCAATAATGCGGGTTTTGAAGCTGTAAAAGCGCAGCAACAGGAGCTGAGTACAACGCTGAGTTTACTCGAGAATTTAGATATTAAAAAACTACGCAGCAGTGTTAACCTCAAACCAGATGGTTGGTTACATTTAGGTGTTAATTTAGAAGGTTATAATGAAGCGCAGCAGCAAGCAGTGAACTTTAATTATAACCATGAAGAGAATGTATTTACTTTACTTAGAGCGCTGCGTTTAAGTGATGAAATTACTCAAAAAGTTGAGAAAGAGTATGCAAAAAAAGGAAGCAATGATGGCTAAGTGGTTAGTAATGCTGACGGCAGTAGGCATGCTGAGTGCATGTACTCACCGTGTTGAGGTGGCAGCAAAAGAGCCGATTACAATCAACTTAAATGTAAAAGTTGACCATGAGATCCGCGTAAAAGTGGATAAAGAACTTGATACCTTATTCAGTGATGACAGCGAATTATTCTAAGGAGCACACATGCGTAAATTACAACTTAAAAAACTAAATGTGATCACCTTGATCAGTGCTGTTTGTTTCTCTTTTTCTGCGTGGGCTATTAGCCTTGATGACGCAAAGAGCCAAGGATTAGTGGGTGAAGATAGCTCAGGCTATTTAGGTTTAGTGGTTAATAATAGTGAAGCAAAAGCAGTCGTTGATGAAATTAATGCAAAGCGCAAAGAGCAGTACTTAAAGCTAGCGAAAAAGAACAACCTTTCGTTAGCGCAGGTAGAAGCACTTGCAGCTGCTAAAACTATCGAGAAAACTAAGCCGGGTCACTACATTGAAGTGAACGGTGAGTGGGTAAAAAAATAACTCACTAAGTTAAATTAGAAAAGCCAGCATTGCTGGCTTTTTATCTTTATAACGCCGACAGGCGTTAGCGTTTATCGATGCAGCTTTGTAATAGCTGCTGCCAAAAGTCGATGCCTTTACGTCTTGCAAGTTTAATGTTGTGCTCTGGGATAGACTCAGGTTCATTGTAGTTATCTAACGCTTCGCTCATACTGGCTTCACGGATCAAATGTAGTGTTGGATAAGGTGCGCGGTTAGTATAGTTTGCAGCATCGCTGTCATCGCTATCGGCAAACACATAGTCAGGATGAAAGTTAGCTATTTGATACTTACCCTCATAACCTTGTGCAGCTAAAAGCGCATTGGCTAAATCGACTAAATCTAAGAACTCTTCAAAATCCTTAAAGCCTTGCTCAAACATCAACAGGGTTGTTTCACGCTGTGCTTGTTGGTCTAACTCGCTACACTGCTCAAGCATATCCATTACCGCATCATCAAGTGTAATAGACTGGCTGATTTGATAATGAATGCAATTGCTTTCAACTTCTTTGCGGGCAAACGGGCAGAAATTGTATTTCACGATTACACTTGATACCCATTCACGCATTTGTTTTTCTGGGCGATTCATCACTTGCTTTGAAGTCACGTTATTTCTCTATTCTATGTCTCTATTTTACTTTTCTAAGTAAAGCTCAATTAAATTAACCGTTTTACTGATAGCACCTTGATTATTAGCCACGCATTTTGCAGCTTGTTGACCAAGCTTTATGGTCTGTTCTGCATCATTACTCAAAGCGATAAGCGTGTCAGCAAGTTGGTTTTCATCAGTGACAATTTTAGCTCCTTGAGCACTAATAAGCTCAGGGTATATATGGTCAAAGTTATAGGTATGAGGGCCTGCTAATACGCCAACCGAAAACGCTGCTGACTCTAACGGATTATGGCCGCCTCGCTCTATTAAACTACCGCCAATATAGCTGATGTTTGCCACTCCATATAAGCATTGTAGCTCGCCTAACGTATCCGCTAGCACAACTTGCTGGTTGTTATAGTTATCTTCACTGCGACGACTAAAGCTCAAATTTGAGTTTTTTAATATCTCCGCAACTTTATCAAATTGCTCGGGGTGACGCGGAGCAATAATCAAAAGAGCGTTGGGCAAGGCTTTTAACAGCTTTTTATGAGCACTTAAAATAAGCTCATGTTCAACAGGGTGAGTGGAGCCTGCAACCCAGATAAAGCGCTCGTTGTTATACTGATTTTTAAGTGCTGCGACTTTATTTAATTGCTCATCTGTCGGCGTGATATCAAATTTAATTGAGCCAAACACGCGAGCCTTTTCAGGTTTTAAACCTAGTTCAATAAAACGTTTGGCATCATCTTGATTATGACTAGCAAGGTCGCTAATTGATTGCATGATCAGCTTAGTTAATGGCATCACCTTTTGATAGCCTTGCTGTGATTTAGCTGAAAGCCGGGCATTTAAAACAAGTACTTTTGTGTCGTAGTTGTTGCTTTGAGCCATAAGGTTAGGCCACAGCTCTGTTTCTAAAATACACAGTACCTTTGGCTTGATACGCTTTAAAAAACGCTGTGTAGCGAAGAAAAAATCAATCGGTAAATAACTACAGCTAACCGCATCTTTAAAGTTATTTTTTACTTGCTCGCGACCCGTTGGGGTATTGCAGGTTACTAAAATAGTAAGTGCAGGGTTTTCTGATTGAACAGCCTTAATAAGCGGGGTTGCCGCTAGCACTTCACCTACAGAGGCACAATGAAAAACAATATCGTGGCGCGATAAATCTGCATAGCCAAAGCGTTCAGCAAAATGCATTCGGTAGCCTTGGTTTTTCTTACCTCGCAAAACATATAAGTAAAAAACAATTAGCGGACTCAAAATGTATAGGAGTAAAGAATATATAATACGCGCCATTGGTTAGCCTATATGAATAAAACCCTATGATAGCGTGGAACATACGCTATCTAAATATAAAATGTTAAAAAGGGTTATCTATGAGAGTTTTAAGTGTTTAGTTTCAGGTAATTTGGTAGTATTTCGATTACTTATTAAATAAACGAAGCAGTTATGAAATTTAAAATGATAAAAGCCTCGGTAGTAGGTGCTCTCTTAAGTTGCGCTATGCCTTTATATGCAACACCCACCGCTTATTTACCTGTTGGCATGGACGCACAGCTTGATCATCAATTAGATACTTTGTTTGCACTAACAATTGGCACTCCTATGGCTAAACCATATCGTTTAGCAGAAGTCGAGAAAGCACTTCTTGTACTTGAAAAGGAAGAGCCTGGGTTAGCTGCTGCTATTCGTTCAAAAATAAAGCCATATCAAAGTGATGATGCAGTGACTCGTGTCGGTGTAAAACTACAAGTAGATACGGATAATGCAAAGAAAATAGCGAATCAAAGAGGCCTAAGCTCGGATGAATGGGGGCAAGGTTTTTTTGAAGGTATTTGGCGTGCTAATGATTATACCTTGGTACAAGTGGGTGTAGATTACCGAGCCAAAGCTAATAAATTTGTAAATTATAATTCGTTTATAAGTTTTGCTGGCGAAGATTTACAGTTAAATCTTGGTTATAAAGAACACTGGTTCTCGCCGTTTAAACATTCTGCGCAGATTATTTCTACCAATGCTAAAACAGCACCTTCGATTTCATTGGGTATGGTAAAACCAGCCCACAATTGGTGGAATTTTGATTTTGAGCTTTATTATTCTGAGCTTGAGCATGTCGATAATGGTATTCTTTATCAAAATGAGCTCCATAGCGGCACACCAAAGCTCGCTGGGACGCATTTTAGTATTGAGCCGCTTGATGGTTGGAAGCTGGGCCTTAATCGTATGATGCAGTTTGGTGGGGGCCCCCGCAAAGTCGATGTTGGTGATGTGGTCGATGCATTTTTTGATCCTGCGGGTAATGACAACTCAGGGCTCACTGGTAGTAAAGATAATGAGTTAGGTGACCAATACGTAACAATTACCAGTACGGTGAATTTTAATTGGGGAATGCCAGTTGAACTTTACTTTGAATATGGTGGTGAAGACACAAAAGACCACAAAAACTACCAATTTGGTAATACTGTTAGCAATTTTGGCTTCTTCTTGCCAAAACTGAGTAATACAATGTCGCTTAGGTATGAATATACCAACATGCACAGCCTGTGGTACGTCAATGAGATTTATCCAGTATATGGTAATACAGTGGGTGGTTTTGTAACGGGTCATTATGCGGCTGATCAACGTTATACTGAGTTACATGCCAATGGTGTTGCGAGGGTTTATGCAGATGCGCCACCGACGCAAGTGCACAGCATGGAGTTAACTTATAGTGAAAACTACCGTTCACTTTGGCGCAGTAAGCTCACACTGATAGAAAACGAAAGTAATTACCTAAATGAGTGGGGTCAAACGACCGGAGACTATGAGCGTGCCGTTGAACTGCAATTAAGCAATACACGCCAATTAAACGAGCATACATTAGAGACAACTCTTACCTATGGCGAAGATGTATTTGGCGATAACTATACGTGGTTATCTGTTGCCTATTTTTGGTAAGTAAGCCGTTAATACTTTTTAAGGAATTTATATGTCTAATCTTGATTCTGTAGCGGCAAGCTACCTCGAAAGTTTAAATCGCCATCAGATGTTGTTTGAAACGATGGAGACCTACCACCCAGAAGTGATGCAATTACTTGAAGCATGTCACAGTGCTTTGCAAGCGGGTGGCAAAGTCATTTGGTTTGGTAACGGCGGAAGTGCGGCAGATGCACAGCACTTAGCTGCTGAGTTTGTGGTGCGTTATAAATTAGAGCGCGGTCCACTTGCTTCAATCGCACTGACTACTGATACCTCAATTTTAACAGCGCACAGCAATGACTATCACTTTGATACTGTATTCGAGCGCCAAGTTCAGGCCCTGTGTAAGCCAGATGATTTGGTTATTGGCTTAACCACCTCGGGTACTAGCCCTAATATTAATTTAGCGCTTGCTGCTGCTAATGAAATCGGCGCTTTTACCGTAGCATTAACAGGCCGAGATGGTGGCAAAGTAAAAGACATCGCTAAGTTACCTATTATTATTAAAAATGATGAAACCGCACGTATTCAAGAAGCCCACATGTTTATCGGGCATTGGCTATGTGAAGCCATCGATATGGTTGTAGCGGAGCAAAAGTAATGGATTTAGCGTTACTAAAAAACCTTTCAAAGGCACGTATTTTAGTTGTTGGTGATGTCATGCTAGATAGATACTGGCATGGCGACTCTGGGCGAATTTCACCTGAAGCACCGGTCCCGGTAGTGAAAGTGAGTAAATTTGAAGACAAAGCCGGTGGTGCAGCAAACGTCGCAAAAAATATTGCTCGTTTAGACGGTAAAGTTGGCCTATTAGGTTTAGTCGGTGAAGATGAAAGCGGGCAAATTCTTGAAACTATCTTAAGTTCAGAAAAAATTGATTCGCAACTTGTAAGTGTGTGTGACTTACCGACAATTTCTAAAATGCGTGTTATTAGTCGTCATCAGCAAGTTGTTCGTTTAGACCTTGAAGAAACCTTCACTGAGCAGCACAGTCAACTATTACTTAATCGCCTAGAGCTAGTATTGGATGATTATGACTTTGTGTTGTTCTCTGATTACAACAAAGGCTCACTGAGCTTAATTCAACAAATGGTTCAGGTTGCAAAGAAAGCAGGCAAAACAGTGCTTATTGACCCTAAATCATCAGACTTAAGCTTATACCGTGGTGCTGACTATATTACGCCTAACCTAAATGAGTTTAAGCTTGCTGGTGGTTTGACGGACTCTGAGCAAAACTTGACTGACAGTGCTCGTAAATTAATTAGTGAAGCGGGCATAGCTGCGATGCTATTAACGCGCTCAGAGCATGGTATGTCGTTAATTAGTCAGACAGAAAAACATGATTTTGCAGCCCAACAGCTTGAAGTTAGCGATGTAACCGGTGCCGGCGATACTGTAATTGCGACATTAGCAGTGATGTTAGGCGCTGGTATGGCAGCAAAAGATGCGGTTGAAATTGCCAACCTTGCAGCAGGTATTGCTGTAAGCAAGCTTGGAGCTGCCACTGTTTCGCCTGAAGAACTCAGCCGTAAGCTTGGTCAATATTTACAGCAAACTGGCGAGCATTATCAAACACCGTTTGAAGATGTACTTCAGCATATTGAGTTTGCCAAACAAAATGGTGAAAAAATTGTTTTCACTAATGGCTGTTTTGATATTCTTCATGCAGGTCACGTGCGCTACCTTGCACAGGCAAAAGCTCGTGGTGACAGGCTTGTTGTTGGCTTAAATAATGACGAGTCTATCACTCGCTTAAAAGGCCCACAAAGACCAATTAATCCACTCGATGAACGTGCCATGGTTTTAAGTGCGCTGGCGTCTGTTGACTGGGTTATTCCATTTGGTAGCGTTGAAGAGAATGACACACCAGCTAAGCTCATTGAGCAAATTAGCCCCGATGTACTAGTAAAAGGCGGCGATTACACTGTTGACCAAATTGCCGGAGCTGATCATGTATTACGCCATGGCGGTAAAGTCGAAGTGCTTGAGTTTCTTAATGGTTGCTCAACATCTAACGTAATTAGCAAGATTAAGTCTTAAGCAAAGCTTGGTAGTCACATATTAGTGACTGCCAATCACTTTGTCGCCAATGCATTTCTTCGTTACGGCCTTGCTCTTTTGCAAATGAACGAGCAAGGCGTTTAATATTCTCTGTTTGCCAGCTAGGGTGCGGCTTTTTGATTTCACCGCGGTCAAAGTCGATGATAAACACCTTGCCTGTATCATCGAACAAGATGTTATTGATGTTTAAATCTGCGTGGTATACCCCGTGATTGTGAAAATCGCTGAGGGTGGCTGCAATCGCTTTGAGTTCAGACTGGCTTAGTGGGCGCGTGATTAAAATATCTAATACACTTTTTGCGCCTGTCACTGCCTCGGTGATGATATCGCCCCGATAGATAAAGCCGCTGGTTTTAATTTTGGCCCCAATCGGTGTGGGCACATTCAGGCCAAGCTCACGCAAACGCATCATTAGTGTAAATTCTTTATAAACTCGGGTTTGTTTTAAGCCAAAGTATAGGTACTGATCGCTGAGTAACTTACCAACGAGTCCTCCTCGCCAATAGTGGCGCAGAACACCTGTGAGCTGTTGATGTTTAAAAAACCACGCTGTTGCTCGGCCTTTTTTTGCGCCAACTATTTTTTCTTGTTGTTGCCAGTAGCTGGCATCAAACCACTGTTGCGTGAGCTCATCTTTGTAGTCAGGGTGACACAAAAGGGTGGTGTTTTGTAGATGCTGAGTTTCGAACATAACAACTTCAAGATTAAATAGAATTAGTGCTATCTTACCGTATTTTTAGCTTTTCGCATAAGTGCTTGCATTAGCATCAAGTTAATTTAAGATCGCATATTATTTGCTGTAGCTAAGGGCGCACGTGACTCAATCAACCTCCTATTCAGATATTTGTATTTTAAGGCTTTCGGCTATTGGTGATGTATGTCACGCCGTATCCGCAGTGCAAGCAATTCAAAAGGCACATCCGAAGGCAAAAATTACCTGGGTGATAGGTAAAGTTGAGGCTATGTTGTTGGCTGATTTACCTGGCGTTGAATTTGTTGTATTTGATAAAAAACAGGGTAAACAGGCCTATCAGCAACTAAAAGATACTTTCAAAGGTCGTAAATTTGATGTGCTCTTACACATGCAAGTAGCACTAAGAGCAAATTTAGCAGCTCGTTGTATTCCGGCAAAAGTCAAAGTAGGGTTTGATTGGGCTCGTTCAAAAGAGTTACATAGTTTATTCATTAATAAGCGTATTGCCCCGCAATCTGAGGCACATGTCCTTGAGGGCTTTAAGGGCTTTGCTCAAGCGATTGGTGTACCTGACTATGCGCCTCACTGGCAAATGCCAATCACAGATGAACATCAACAAGCTGCTGATGCCTTATTGGGTGAAGAACGTATAGCTGGGCGTATTTTTGTTATCTCACCTGCGGCAAGTAAAAAAGAGCGTAATTGGTTGCCCGAGCGTTATGCGGCACTTGCAGAGCATGCGTATCAGCAAGGTTTTTCGGTGGTTATCACAGGAGGACCAACACCTTTAGAAATAGAGTTGTCTGAACAAATAATTTCGCAAACGAATGCGCCTGTGCTTAACTTAGTAGGTAAAACTAAGCTTAAAGAGTTGTTGTGTGTATTAAAGCGCGCTTCTTTAGTTTTAGCTCCTGATACGGGACCTGCACACATGGCTGTAACTGTTGGTACACCTGTAATAGGTTTGTATGCCCATTCAAACCCGAAACGTACAGGTCCATACTTGTATCTAGATTACGTGGTTGAGGTGTACCACCAAAACTTACGTGAACAAACAGGCAAAACAGCTCAAGAGCTACCTTGGGGAACACGCGTTAAAGGAGCTGATTTAATGACGCAAATAAGCATTGATGAGGTTATAGCTATGTTTAACCGTGTTGTAGATAAAGAGCAATTGTCATGAGTAAAGTACTGTTTTTAGACCGCGATGGTGTGGTTAATGCTGATCACGGTTATGTATATAAACCGGATGAGTTTGAGTTTTTACCCGGTGTGTTTGATGCGTGCAAAAAGTTTATTGATGCAGGTTATGAAATTGTCATTGTGACTAATCAGTCAGGTATTGGGCGTGGCTACTATTCAGAACAAGACTTTTTAAACCTTACAGACTGGATGAAAGCTGAGTTTATGCGTCATGACGTGCCAATTCTTGATGTGTACTTTTGCCCGCATCATCCGACTAAAGCAGAGCCTGCCTATTTACAGGATTGTCATTGTCGTAAGCCTGCTCCAGGCATGCTGTTACAAGCCATTGAAGAGCATAGTATTACTCCCTCACAAAGTATTATGGTCGGCGATAAGCTGGGCGACTTAATTGCAGCAGAAAGAGCGCAAATCGCGACCCGTGTGCTGGTTCGTTCAGGGCAAAGTTATGCTGAATCAACAGAACAACATGCTGATTACGTATGTGAGTCTTTAGCTGATTTACCTGCTTTAATTTTACAGTCTTAGCAGGTAAGACCAGTTTTATTTCCTTAGCCTCAAGGTTTGCGACGAACTGCAAACAGTGCAATTGTTCGTCTAAGCTTTTACAATAGGCGCAAATTTTACAGTCATGCTAATCATTTCTGGTTAGATACAAGAATATTTGGAGATTACAGATGAGAGCATCTGCGTTTTTTAATCAGCTGCAACAGCAAATCGACGAAGTAAAAGCTGAAGGTTTATACAAAAGTGAACGTGTTATTACATCGCAGCAGCAAGCTCAAATTGAAGTTGCCTCAGGTGATAAGGTAATCAATTTTTGTGCGAACAACTATTTAGGTTTAGCCAATAGCCCTGAGCTGATCAAAGCCGCGCAACAAGGTTTAGATGACCATGGTTTTGGTGTTGCATCGGTGCGTTTTATTTGTGGTACTCAAGATATTCATAAAACATTAGAGCAAAAGATTTCTGAGTTTTTAGAAACCGAAGATACGATTCTTTACTCATCTTGTTTTGATGCAAACGCTGGTTTATTCGAAACAATTCTCGGCCCAGATGATGCAATTATCTCTGATGCGCTAAACCACGCCTCAATTATTGATGGTGTTCGCCTTTGTAAAGCAAAACGCTTCCGTTACGCTAATAACGACATGAGCGACCTTGAAAAGCAACTTATTGCTGCTGATGAAGCGGGTGCTAAAACAAAACTAATCGCAACTGACGGCGTTTTCTCAATGGACGGTGTGATTTGTAACCTTAAAGCGGTTTGTGACCTTGCTGACAAGTACGATGCCTTAGTTATGGTTGATGACTCTCACGCTGTTGGTTTTGTCGGTGAAAATGGTAAAGGTACGCCGGAGTACTGTGGTGTTCTAGACCGTGTTGATATCATCACAGGTACACTTGGTAAAGCACTTGGTGGCGCATCAGGCGGTTACACATCTGGTAAAAAAGAAATTGTAGAGTGGTTACGTCAGCGTTCTCGTCCTTATCTTTTCTCAAACTCACTTGCGCCATCAATTGTTACTGCATCGATTAAAGTACTTGAAATGCTGAGCAATGGCGGCGAATTACGCGCTAAGCTTTGGGATAACGCAAAATATTTCCGTGAACAAATGGAAGCGGCAGGATTTACCTGTGCAGGTAAAGACCATGCAATTATCCCAGTTATGTTAGGCGATGCAAAAGTCGCTTCTATGATGGCAGACAAATTACTTGCCGAAGGTATTTATGTAACAGGTTTCTCATTCCCTGTTGTACCTAAAGGCCAAGCACGTATCCGTACGCAGATCTCTGCGGCGCATACAAAAGAGCAATTAGATACCGCTATTGCTGCTTTTACCCGTATTGGTAAAGAAATGGGTGTTATCTAATTTTATTTCCTAAACCGAAGCTTTTGCTTCGGTTTTGTTTAATTGAGTGTAAATCATGAAAGCATTATCTAAATTAAAAGCAGAACCAGGGATCTGGATGACTGATGCGCCAAAGCCTGAAGTTGGCCATAACGATCTGCTTATTAAAATCCGCAAAACAGCAATTTGTGGAACAGATGTCCATATTTATAAATGGGATGAGTGGGCACAAAATACAATTCCAACTCCTATGGTTGTTGGCCACGAGTATGTTGGTGAAGTAATTGATATGGGTCAGGAAGTACGTGGTTTCCAAGTAGGTGACCGTGTCTCTGGCGAAGGCCATATTACTTGTGGTCATTGCCGCAACTGCCGTGCTGGTCGTGTGCATTTATGTCGCAATACAACTGGTGTTGGTGTTAATCGTGAAGGCGCATTTGCAGAATACCTTGTGATCCCTGCTTTTAATGCATTTAAAATTCCAGATAATATCTCAGATGAATTAGCCTCAATTTTTGACCCATTTGGTAATGCAGTTCACACCGCATTGTCGTTTGATTTAGTGGGTGAAGATGTATTAATTACAGGTGCAGGCCCAATTGGTATCATGGCAGCTGCGGTTGCTAAACATGTTGGTGCGCGTCATGTAGTTATCACAGACGTAAACGAATACCGCCTAGATTTAGCACGTAAAATGGGTGCGACTCGTGCAGTAAATGTAGCAAATGAAAAGCTTGAAGATGTAATGAAAGAGCTTGGCATGACAGAAGGCTTTGATATTGGTCTTGAAATGTCAGGCGTACCCGTTGCATTTAATAGCATGCTAAATAACATGAACCACGGCGGAAAAATCGCTATGCTAGGTATTCCGCCTTCAGATATGGCGGTGGATTGGAACCAAGTTATTTTTAAAGGCCTTATCATTAAAGGTATTTATGGTCGCGAAATGTTTGAAACTTGGTATAAGATGGCGAGTCTAATTCAGTCTGGTCTTGATCTTAACCCAATTATCACACATCAATTCTCGGTAGATGACTTCCAAAAAGGCTTTGATACAATGATTTCAGGCCAGTCTGGTAAAGTTATCCTGAATTGGGATTAAATGAAGGTCTAAAAGCCTCAAAATTAAGGCGGCTTTAGGCCGCCTTTTTAGTTTAGAGAGTATTATGTCGTATAAACATATTTCAGTTAGCGAAACCTTTTCGCTGTTAGATAAAGACGATGTCGTGATTGCCGATATTCGCGATCCGAATTCATTTCAAAGCGGGCATATTCCAGGCGCTGAGCATTTATCAAATGCAAATATCAGCGAGTTTATGATGAACAAAGAGTTTGATCAGCCAATCATCATCGTTTGTTATCATGGCGTTAGTTCTCAAGGTGCTGCGAGCTATTTAGTTGAACAAGGCTTTGAAGATGTTTACAGCATGGATGGTGGCTTTACTGCGTGGCAAACGCAACTTCCGGAGCATATAGAACGATGATTGAACTGGGCAGCATAAATAATCCGCGGGCCGCACAAGGCTTTATTGACTACATTAAAAGTAAAGGATTACAGGGTGAGCTGCGCTCGCAAGATGGACAAACTGTGATTATTTGTGTTGCTCCAGAGCATTTTCATCAAGCTCAACCTTTATGGCAAGAGTTTGCTGAAAATCCCAACGATGAAAAATACTTACAAGCTTCATGGCAGGTAGGAAGTACACAATCGCCGTTGTCATATCAAGGCCAATCACTTGATTTAAAAGCGCGATTTAAGGCTTTAAGTTGGCTTAATCGTACCGTAACCTTAGTATCTATAGTCATCTTTGTTGCTTTTCTGATGGGCGGCTTTGAAACTATTTATGGCATGCTCCAATTTAACCCTGCCAAGCCACTTACTTGGCTTACTCCTGCCATTGTGCATTTTAGCTCTATCCATCTTATTTTTAATTTGATCTGGTGGATGACGCTGGGTAACGATATTGAAAAGCGCAGCGGTAAATTAACCTTAGTAGGGTTATTTTTAGTTACGGCGTTTATTAGTAATTGGGCGCAGTTTTTACTTGTCGGGCCTAACTTTGGTGGCTTAAGCGGCGTTGTGTATGGTTTGCTTGGGTTTTGCTGGATTTATAGTGCAATGCGCCCTAACGAACCACCTTTAGTCAGCAATAGTATTGTTGGTTTTATGTTGGTTTGGCTTATTCTAGGCTTTGTAGATATGTTGCCAGTGAGTATGGCGAATTGGGCTCACTTAGCAGGTTTGCTGGCTGGTATGGCATATGCGGTGTCTGATAAGCTGCTTACACGTAAATAAAAAAGGCGGTTAAACCGCCTTTTTTATTAAACAAACTATTAATGGTACAAATACTTAGTAAATAACACTTCTCTGACAATTTCTTGGCCAGTTTCTTGTTTAAGTAGTGACTTTAATTTTGCAGTACAGCGTTTTCTGATTTCTTCTCGACCAGTAAGCGATTTAATGTTTTCTTCAGGCTCTTTTGAGAGTATTTCAACAATCGCATCACGCAGTAGAGGGGTGTGATGTTCAACAACGCTGATATCGGCTGTATCATTTAGCATAAGGTCAACGGTAATGCGCACGTAGCCTAGCTTCTTATTACCTTGGCCTATGTAGTTGGTGATGATATCAGGCTCAAAACCAAAGTAGCCAACTTTTGACTCAGCCTGTGCAGACAGACTGGTCATTGCGCCAATTAGTAGCATACTGACTAAGTAAATTGATAACACTGATGTTTTCATAATTAAAAATATTCCACCCTTTCAATGGTTTTAGTCTATACCCAAATTCGCTTGAGATACAGGCTGTTCTGTGATTTTTAACCGTGCTTGAGATTAAATCATGACTTTTGCCAAACGTGCAGCAGTGATATCATTTGCACGGTTTTTAAAAATAATGAGTCGTTGTGATCACATTCCCAGTTTCATTAGCTGCAAATTGGCAGCCTGCTTCAGCATTTCCAGATTTGACGCAACAACAGCAAGGTTGGCTGCTTGAAGCCGGTTCATTAACAGCTAAGCTCAAAAGTCACTGTCAGGCTTTTTCAGTTGAGGTACTAAACGAAGCGCCTTTTGATTTAACTGCCGAGCAACAAGCGCTACTAAATACCTCTTTAAGTCAGGCATTAAACCGCGAGGTGCTATTATTGTGCGATGGTAAACCTATGGTTTATGCACAAAGCTGGTTACCAGCAGACGATACTTTAAAGAAACAGCAGTTGTTAAATATGGGGACGAGGCCGCTTGGCGATGTTATTTTTCAAGACCCCAGCTTGCAGCGAACAGAAATCGAGGTGGCTGAATTTTCTCAGCAGCATGCTATTCAAGCGTTAACAGCTCACCTTGGCTTACCGTCAAATTCATTGTGGGGCCGACGCAGCGTGTTCGCATTATCAAATGCTCACTTTCTTGTGGCTGAAGTGTTCTTACCTGAGGCATATATCTACTTATGAAATTAGCTGCATTACATCGCGCAAACATTCCTTATTACAAACAACTGATGCGAACGGATAAGCCAATCGGTACTTTGTTGCTGTTGTGGCCAACATATTGGGCTTTATGGCTTGCTAATCAAGGCACGCCTAGTTTGTTAAATTTTGTAGTGTTTAGCTTAGGTGTCTTTGTGATGCGAAGTGCAGGTTGTGTGATCAATGACTTTGCCGATCGTAAAATCGATGGTTCAGTAAAGCGAACTGCTCAGCGCCCTCTGGCTGCAGGACTGGTTTCTAGTGCAGAGGCAATGAGTTTGTTTGTGTTACTTATTGCAGTGGCGTTCGGATTGGTTATGTTACTTAGCTGGTCAACTATTTTGCTTTCATTTGGTGCTTTAGCACTGGCGTTTTGTTACCCATTTATGAAGCGTTATACCCAATTACCGCAAGTAGTGCTTGGTGCTGCATTTAGTTGGGCAATTCCGATGGCCTATATGGCATCAATTGGTTCAGTACCATTAGAAGCCTGGCTACTATTTACCGCTAATCTTGTTTGGACTGTGGCTTATGACACCATGTATGCCATGGTTGATAGAGATGACGATTTAAAAATAGGGGTTAAGTCAACGGCAATCTTGTTTGCCAGCTATGACAGACACATCATCTTTTTACTCAATGCCTTATTTATCGCGATTCTTGTTTTCATCGGCATGAGTAACCATCTTGGTTTGCCTTATTGGTTGGGGTTAGTGGCAGCGGTTGGGTTTTTACTTTATCAACAAATGCTTATTCATAAACGAGAGCGAGATCCTTGCTTCAAAGCATTTTTGAATAATCACTATGTGGGGTTAGTGATTTTTATCGGTTTAGCAGCATCCTTGCCACTGCCATTTTAATTATCTAGGAGGGTCGATAATACCGCTTATCGAGGCATTTTTTCTGAACCAACCCGCAATAGAGTAGCGAACATCATTTGCGGGTAATACCTCATGCATAAAGCGTTCGCTTTCAAACATTACCAGCATGCCAGCTTGAGGTTTTACGACAATCTCGATATCTTTACTTTTCGGCTTGTAAATCACCAACTCACCGCCAGATTCTGGCGTATTTAAGTAACAAACTGTTGTGAAAATACGGTTCGAACGGCCTTTGAAGGCATCATAGTGCTTTTTATAAAAGTCACCTTGTTGATACTTTGCATAATGGCATTCGTAGTCAAATAACCCTAAATAAAAACTACGATTTAACTGCGTTTTTATTGCTTCCATGGTTGCCAGATAAGTAATTTGTGCTTGGCTTGAACTATCAAACCAAAAGGTCTTATCTTTACGGACATTTTTATCAATTTGTTGGTCGTTTAAACGACCAATACCCGCTGTGTGAAAATGCGGATTTATACGATAGCAGTCGGCGATTAAATCATTGATTAATGTTTCATCAATCGCATTTTCAACAATAGCATAACCAGCTTGTTCAATTGCATCTAAATAAGTGTCAGAAATCAGCTGAGCGTTCATTTATATACACAATAAAAAAAAGGTGCGTAAGTGTATCTGAAAAATAATGCGATGCACGCTTTTTATGCAATAAATAAGTGATTAGTAAAAGACGGGAGAAGCTAGCCTGTTTAATTCAGGCTAGCAGATATAAGAGACGACTAATGTTGGCTTGCTAAGGCCATTTTTTCAATAAGATCAAGTAAGTGACTTACATGAGAGTTGTCGTTAATTTTTTGGTTTGTTTGTATAACAAGCTGCTCTTGAGCAACACCTTTGTTGGTTTTTAAAAGCTGCAAGGCCGGATCAGAAGCAACATTGTTCGCGTGTTCAATGCTAGCTATTGCAATATGGTTCGATCGTTTTAGTCCTTCCATAACTTGTTCAATACTACCTACTTTAACACTGGCTGACTTATCGAATGAATCAATGGCGTCGTTTAGCATCTGTTGTATTTGTTTCGATTGTGAAAAGCAGCTGTACATAGGGTAGTCGGCAAAATCGCGTTTGCTGATATCACTCTTATTCGCTAATGGATGATCTTTAGCAACAAATAAAATCAGTTGGTCAGGTAAATGGATATCGCTTCCTATACTATTCATTGCTTGCGAACAAACACTAATATCAATTTCACCAAGCTGTAGCTTACGCATTAGCTCGCTTTGCTCTTGTAGTTGCATCTCGATTTTTACATGTGGATACTGCGCTAAAAATTGCCCGCAAGATACAGGAACGACAGCACTGGCTTTATTAGTGTAACCAATAACAAGCTTTTCGCTTGCGCAGCCATTTAGTGATTCGAAAAGATGTTGTTTTGTTTCTTCTAGATTGTCGAGGGTTTGTTGCGCATATTCTAAGAAAATTTCACCTTCTTTGGTTAACTTAACGGAGCGGGTTGAGCGAGTTACCAGCTCATAACCAATTTCGTCTTCAAGAGTTTGAATACTCCGGGTTAACGCTGAAGTGCTTATTTGTGTTTTTTCAGCAGCTTGGCGAAAATGCCTTAATACGCCTAATGCTACAAACTGTTCAAGTTGTTCAAATCTCACTTTATATAGTCCCTTGTTATAAGTAAGCCCTACATCCAGGCAATATAATTATAATCTACAGTGGCATAGTAAATTATAGTACCTGTTTTGGGAAGTTCGTTTTACAGAAAAGTTACATCTAGTCAGGGTAACGATCTTTAATCTCAAGGAAAAGTGGTAAATTTTCAAGTAACAAGTCAACAAGATTTGGATCAAAATGTTTCGAACGTTGCTCTTTTATCAATGACAGTGCTTCATCTAAGGGCCAAGCAAGCTTGTAGCAACGGTCGCTACATAGCGCATCAAACACATCGGCAAGGGCGGTTATGCGACCAACAATGTTGATTTCATTGCCAATTAAACCTTGCGGATAACCTGAACCATCCCATTTTTCGTGATGCTGATATGAAATCAAAGCGCCGCAAGTCAGAATTTCGTTACTTGAATTTTTTAAAATTTCGTAACCCACTTCTGCATGAGTTTGCATTATTTTCCATTCTTCATCAGTTAATTTACCTGGCTTATTTAAGATGCTATCAGGAATACTAATTTTACCAATGTCATGTAGTGGTGAAGCGAGCTTGATAATTTCACATTGAAATGGACTGAGTTGTGATAGTTTTGCAAGTAATTCACTA
Source organism: Pseudoalteromonas sp. APAL1 (assembly GCF_021532475.1). NCBI lineage: Bacteria > Pseudomonadati > Pseudomonadota > Gammaproteobacteria > Alteromonadales > Pseudoalteromonadaceae > Pseudoalteromonas > Pseudoalteromonas sp. APAL1. The sequence goes on from NZ_JAKGAW010000028.1 coordinate 24,912, forward strand.
TATAAAGCAACGCGCTTAACATGCGAGCCTGTTTCTTTAGAGCGTTTTTCAACGGCTTCACCTAAAATGTAAGACAACTCTTTTTGTGATTCTTTAACCATTTCTCTAAGCTTAAGGTTGTCGTAGGCTAGGGCAATATTGTTCGCGTAAAACTCTAATAGTTGATGATCGGTTGTTTGCAGTTTACTTCCTTTATGAACATATAACATGGTCTCAAGGCCTGCTTTTGTCGGAAAGTAACCAATATAGTCGGTGCTCGTTTTTAATGATGATTTACGCTCATGGGCGTCAATAAATAAACTTTTCACCTCATCTGGAATAGTATTTTGATTCGGCGTTGGTCCAACTCCCGACGCGGCTAATAGTTGAAAATCTTTCGCCGGCGAGGACTGAAAATTAACTGCTGCAGCGCAATAGATTTGTGCGTCATTAATCCCCATTACATTCGTGACGTGACTCAAAATAGTGGATGCAAATTCGTTAACACTATCGCATTTTAAGAAATTCGCAGACGCATTAATAATTTGCTCTAGGCCACTTTTATGGCGATCAATAATTTGTATATCTCGATGCCCTCTGAGTGCAGAATAAAGAAGCGTCTTAATTTTTATAGCCGTTAGTTCGGTTTTATTCTTGTAATCGTTTATATCATAATCACGGATAATCGACTCTTCAGGTGCCTCTCCAGGCTGACCTGTACGCAGAATTAAGCGAATATCATGGTTTTCTATTTCATCGCGAATGTATTGGATAAGCTCAAGTCCTGCATGGTTTGTTTCCATGACAACATCGACAAGCGCGACTGAAAAAGGAATATTTTGCTTTAATAACTCTTTTGCTTCGGCTGCTGAATAGGCGTCATAAAAGCGCAGACCTTTATTTTCGAAAGTGAAGCCAGCTAGCACTAATTTCGTAACTTGGTGAATATCTTCTTCATCGTCAACAACAAGAATATGCCAACATTCTGATTCATCAATAGGAACGTTATTTTCTTCTAGCTGCTCATCAGAAAATAAAAAATCTTCCACAAACACACCACTTATTGTTGCATCTCGTAACAATAAGTATAGAGGCAGAAATTTACTCTGCCTTATCAGCTACTGGTTTTTTTTCGATATTTTTTAATTCGATTTCGATGGCATCGCATGAAATGTGGATCTCATACAAAGAGGTTAAAAGTGACATCGCTAAGCAAGCTAGGCTAATCCCAAATAAGATGATGCCTGTGGTATTAAATTCTATAAATAAAGCGAACATTGATAAGGTGCACATTAAAAATGAGGCAACGCCGTATACTTGCATCACTCTTATTAACTTAATGCGCTTTCTTAAGTTGGTAATTTGTGCGACAACAAGAGGGCGAATACTTTCCCCTTCGCGCGCATTCAGTTCACGAATAAGTTGGGCGAGCACCAAAAAACGATTGGTGTAAGCGAGTAAAAGTAAAGAAATCGCAGGAAATAGTAGTCCTGGTGTCGTTAATGTCATGTAGTTACCTTGAAATAAGCATTGCGGCAAAGCTTTTGTAGTTTAGGTTTTATATTTAGAAAAGTAAAAGAGAAGTAATTTGCAAAATAAGAAATTAAATCAAACCGCTAGCTCAGAACCGTTCAAATGGGTACGAGTATTTCAGGCTGAAAACAGTCTTGAAGCGAATATTATTAAAGGGCTGTTAAACAGTAAAGGTATTGAGTGTCAGTTACAAGGTGAGCTCTTACAAGGGGCATTGGGAGAGATACCCTTTGAACAGACGGGAGTTGATATGCTTGTTTACGCATTAAAAGAGCGCCAGGCGCAAGAAATATTGTTAAACTATCAGCAAGTAAAACAATCGGCTCCTGATTGGGTGTGCCCAAAGTGTCAAGAGCTTAACGGATCAACATTTGAACTTTGTTGGTCTTGCGGGACTGTTAAAAATGACGAAAGCGAATAATTTTCAACGCATTAGAGAATTAAACTATTTACAAAAAGCAGTATTAGGTGGTGCTTTGTTAGAACGCATGCTGCCTAATTACAGTTTATTCTGTGAAGCCACAGGGTTTGGTGATGCTGCGGTTTTTCGTAGTGCTTTGAATGTTTGTTGGGAGAAGATTTTACTGCCAAAAAGTAAAATTAGCCTCGAAAAACAAATCGAAAAAATAGAGCCTAATGTGCCTGAACTAACTGATTTTGATATGTTTGGCACTTACCCTGCTATTGATACAGCAACAGCTTTACTGGGCATGTTACACGGCTTAATGGCAAAAGATGACCAAGAGTTTTTGAACATTAGTAAAATTTCACAGGCATCGGTGGCACGTTACATTGAATATCAACTTACCGTTGATGGTGAAGTAGCTGACAATAAAGCAGTTCGTGAACACCCATTAATGCAATATGAAATTGAAGTACTGGCTGAGTTAATTGATTTTGTAGAGCAAATGGGCCGAATTAGCTCTGAAAACGTAAAAGAACTCAAACAGCTTGCGGTATCAGACGGTCAAACCAACATTGGTATTGCAATTTAATATTCAGTAATGCGTATTTTCACTGTAAAATACGCGTTTATTTTTCTTGGCGGAGTAATTGATGCGAATTTTAGGTATTGAATCATCATGTGATGAAACAGGTATTGCCATTTACGATGATGAACAAGGCTTATTAGCACATCAACTGTATAGCCAAGTAAAAGTGCATGCTGACTACGGCGGTGTCGTACCTGAACTTGCGTCACGTGACCACGTGCGTAAAACCTTACCTTTAATTGATGCCGCCTTTGCACAAGCGGGCTGTGGCCCAGAAGATTTAGATGGCATTGCTTATACTGCGGGCCCTGGATTGGTTGGCGCACTCCTTGTGGGTACTTCTATTGGTCGTTCTTTAGCCTATGGTTGGAATATACCAGCGGTAGCGGTTCATCATATGGAAGGTCATTTACTTGCGCCAATGCTTGAAGAAGACAAACCTGAATTTCCGTTTATCGCGTTATTAGTATCTGGCGGCCACACCATGATGGTTAAAGTATCTGGTATTGGTGAATACGAAGTATTAGGTGAGTCAGTTGATGACGCCGCAGGTGAGGCATTCGATAAAACGGCGAAATTACTTGGGCTTGATTACCCAGGAGGCCCGCGTTTGGCAAAACTTGCTGAGCAAGGTACACCTGAGCGCTTTGTATTCCCGCGTCCGATGACTGACAAACCCGGCTTAGATTTTAGTTTCAGTGGTTTAAAAACAGCTGCGTCACTCGCTATTCGTGATAGCGATGATGATGAACAAACTAAAGCGGATATTGCTCATGCATTCCAAACAGCGGTTATTGATACCTTAATTATCAAGTGTAAACGTGCATTAAAGCAAACCGGTATCAAGCGCTTAGTGATTGCTGGGGGCGTGAGTGCAAACGTGCAATTGCGTGCGCAACTTGAGCGAGTAATGCAAGGTATGAAAGGGCGTGTGTACTACCCGCGCACGGAGTTTTGTACAGATAACGGTGCGATGATCGCTTACGCTGGTATGCAGCGCTTAAAAGCAGGGCAGTTTGCTAGCCTTGATATGAAAACAAAGCCGCGCTGGCCAATAGACTCGTTAGAGGCTATTTAACATCAACCTTCTTCATGTTCAGGGGCTTTTTTCTTAGCCCCTACTTTTGGCTCTTCACCGGCGAGTAAACGAGTGATATTTGCTCTATGACGGAAAATTATCAACACGGTTAAAAAGGTTACAGGCAACGTATACAAAGGTTTTATCCACCAAGTATAAAGAGGTGCTAACGAAACCGTGACTAGTGCTGCAAGAGATGAGTAGCGCGTGATAGCAATAATTAAGATCCAAGTTGCAATTAACATCCCACCTAACGATAAACCAATGGGTAATAACGTGCCAAAAGCGGTCGCGACAGCCTTACCACCTTTAAAACTGAAAAACAGCGGGTACATATGGCCTAAACAGGCTGCTACACCAATCAAGCCGAGCATAAGTGGCTCTATTTTTAAGAAGTAAGCACCCCAAACCGGAATGGTTCCTTTTAAAATATCAAAGACAAGAACAAGTACAGCAGGGACTTTTCCACCTAAGCGGTAGACATTCGTTGCACCTGGGTTGTTCGATCCGTGACTGCGTGGGTCCGGTAGTTTAAACAGCCGAGAGACAAGGATTGCGGATGAGACCGATCCCAGTAAATAGGCTAAAACTAACATTAGGGCTGTTAACACGCGCTTCCTTATTTTTAAATCTGCACTTTTGGGCTATCATTGGCGGCAAAACCATCTGCCACTATTTTTGAGTAGAACATGTGAGCAATAATGCATCGCATCTACCCGTTATTGTAGGGGTAATTTTTATATATTAAAACAGTATGACAACTTATAGCGCGGATTATTCAAATCAATAAGCGTTTAGTATGAGAGGTGTTTTAATATTTATGTCACTTGGAGTATCAATGGACAAGGTATATATATCACAATTGCATGTAGACACCATTATCGGTGTGTATGATTTTGAAAAAGAAAGTAAACAAAGCCTGTATTTTGATATTGAAATGCTATGTGATATTTCTGCGGCAGCTGCAACTGATGATATTAACCTTGCACTTGATTATGCAAAAGTCAGCGAGCGGGTTATCGCTCATACAACAGCAAAACCAGTAGAGCTGCTTGAAACCTTAGTTGAACAAATAGCGGCCATTATCTTAACTGAGTTTGCAACTGAGCAAGTGACTATTCGCGTGAGTAAACCTGCAGCAGTGCCACAAGCCAAAACGGTGGGAGTCGAAATCACCCGTCGCAAGGCATATTAACATGGCGCAAATTTTTATTAGTTTAGGCTCTAACGTTAATAAAGAGCATTATATTCGCCAGGCGCTTGATGCTCTAAAAGTACATTTTCCTGATTTTATTCACTCATCAGTTTTTGAGAGTGAGGCGGTCGGTTTTGCAGGCAGTAACTTTTATAACTCAGTATTAGGGGCGCAAACCGATATGCCACTACCTGAACTGTGTAAGTTATTGAAAGAAATTGAGCTTGAAAATGGCCGTACCCGTGATGACAAAAAGTTTAGTCCACGAACGCTTGACCTAGATCTTTTATTTTATGATGACGTAATTTGTGATTCGCCTGCACAGCTACCTCGCGATGAAATTACCAAAAATGCATTTGTTCTTCAGCCTTTAGCTGAAATAGCCCCTGATTTTTTTCACCCTGTAGCAAAATGCACGCTAGCAGAGCTATGGGATAATTATAATAATCCGCAACAAAAACTATGGAAGGTGGAGTTTTCTTACCCATGAGTATTATTGAGATAATTGTTTTAGCCTTAATTCAAGGATTGACTGAGTTTTTACCTATTTCGAGCTCAGCACATTTAATTTTACCTTCGCAAGTTTTAGGTTGGCACGATCAAGGTTTAGCATTTGATGTGGCCGTTCATGTCGGTACTTTAGGTGCCGTGGTATTGTATTTCCGTAAAGAAGTGGTAGACATTCTAGGCGCGTGGTTTAAATCGTTTGGCTCTCAAGGTGCCACCGATGACAGCCGCTTAGGCTGGTGGATTATTGTCGCAACCATTCCTGCATTATTAATTGGTTATTTGTTTAAAGATTTCGTTGAAAGTTACTCGCGAAATGCGTGGGTTATTGCCACCTCTACCATCGTGTTTGGTTTGTTACTTTGGTATGCCGATGTAAAAGCAAAGCAAGTTAAGAACATTTACCAAATCAATTTTTTCAGTGCGCTATTGTTAGGCTTTTCACAAGTGCTGGCTATGGTATTCCCTGGGACATCGCGTTCAGGTATTACCATCACCGTAGGTTTAATGCTGGGCCTTAACAAGCAAAGTGCTGCGCGTTTTTCATTTTTAATGTCAATTCCGGTCATTGCAGCAGCGGGTTCCTATTATGTGTATCAGCTTGCAACAGCGGGCGAGGCGATTGATTGGCATGCGATTTTACTCGGCGCAGGCTTATCATTTGTATCAGCTTATGCGTGTATTTTCTTTTTCTTAAAAGTTATTGAGCGCATGGGTATGATGCCATTTGTTATCTACCGCTTGTTACTTGGTGTTGGTTTGTTTGCATTCTTAATGCTGTAAATAACCATTCAACTTAATTCGAAAAACACCTCAAATTTGAGGTGTTTTTTATGATGGCTATTTGGCAATACTCTATTGACCGCTAGTCATGGTAAGTAAAGCTTATATTTGGCATTATAACGCCTTAGTTTATCTCTCATTCATTTTGCTCAGGACAGTAGATGCATATTCATATTCTTGGAATTTGTGGCACCTTTATGGGTGGTATTGCCGCAATCGCTAAATCGTTAGGTCATACAGTGACAGGCTCTGATCAAAATGTGTACCCACCGATGAGCACGCAATTAGAAGAGCTAGGTATTACGCTCACCCAAGGTTATGACGTTGCTCAACTAGAGCCTGCGCCAGATATGGTAGTAATTGGTAACGCTATGAGCCGGGGCAACCCTTGTGTTGAATATGTGCTTGATAAAGGCTTACCTTATACTTCAGGTCCTGAATGGTTAAAGCATAATCTGTTGCAAAATTCGTGGGTGTTAGCTGTCGCAGGAACACACGGCAAAACAACAACAGCGAGCATGCTGGCATGGTTATTAGAGTATGCAGGAATGAAGCCTGGCTTTTTAATTGGTGGCATTGTGCAAAATTTTGGCGTGTCAGCACGGGTTGGTGAAACGCCATTTTTTGTTATCGAAGCCGATGAGTACGACACGGCATTTTTTGATAAACGCAGTAAATTTGTTCATTACTTACCACGTACCTTAATTCTTAATAACCTTGAATTTGATCACGCTGATATTTTTGAAGATTTAAACGCAATAAAGAAACAATTTCATCACTTGATGCGTACATTACCCTGTAGCGGTAAGGTTATTTGGCCAAGCCAAGATGAAGCCTTACAAGATGTGATTGAGCGTGGTCTTTGGAGTGAAAGCGAAACGCTGGCAGGTGATTGGGATTACCGTTTATTGAAAGCGGATGGTAGCGAATTTGAAGTGCTACTTGAGGGAGAAGTTCAAGGCGTTGTTAGTTGGCAAGCGATGGGCGAGCATAATGTGAAAAATGCTATCATGGCTATTGCAGCAGCGCGCCATGTAGGGATTGCCGTACCAGTCAGTATTGCGGGCTTGGCTGAGTTCATTTCTCCTAAGCGCCGTATGGAGCTTAAAGCCGATATTAACTCGATTAAGGTGTATGACGATTTTGCCCATCACCCAACGGCAATTAAAACAACTTTGGCAGGGCTTCGTGCAAAAGTGGGCGATGAGAAGATTATTGCCATTTTAGAGCCTCGTTCAAATACCATGAAAATGGGCGTGCATCAGCAAACCTTGATTGACTCACTTGAAGCTGCCGATGAAGTGTATTTATTTGAACCAGACAATTTAAGCTGGTCACTCAAAGAATACGCCGCTGCGGCAGGTATGCATTGTAGCTCTAGCACTGAAGAAATTATTAAACACGTGGTTGCAGGTAAAGCGCCTAAGCAGCATGTTTTAATTATGAGTAATGGTGGCTTTGAGGGGATTCATCAGCGCTTAATTACCGCTCTTGAACACAACTAATCGGTATATGGAGCGTCAAAATATGCAATTTAAAGATAAAATAACCTTAGCTTTTAGCGGTGCCTCTGGTGCGCCATACGGTTTACGGTTATTAGAAGTGTTACTTCAGCAGCAGTTTCAGGTGTATGTACTCGTCTCAAGTGCTGCTCGAGTGGTTTTTGATACAGAATCAAATATCAAGCTATCGGGTAACGAAGATAAAGCGACAGAACAGTTAAGCACGCTTTTTAATGCTGCGCCTGAACAACTAAAGGTGTTTGGTAAAGACAACTGGTTTAGTCCTGTTGCGTCGGGCTCTGCTGCACCGAAAAAAATGGTGGTTTGTCCGTGTAGTGCAGGTTCAGTGTCTGCAATTGCGGTAGGTGCGTCAGATAACTTACTTGAACGCGCCGCTGACGTGGTTATAAAAGAACGAGGGCAGTTGATTTTAGTCCCGCGTGAAACGCCATTTAGCGAAATTCATCTTGAAAACATGCTGAAACTAGCAAGGCTAGGCGTAACGATTATGCCTGCGGCACCGGGTTTTTATCATCAGCCAGAGCAGATTTCAGACTTGGTTGATTTTATGGTGGCGCGAATTTTAGATCATTTAAACATTGAACATACTCTGACCAAGCGTTGGGGTTATGGAGAGGGCAAACAGTGAGCGAAAAAACGATCGCATTAAATATTGAAGGCCTAAAAAAGGTTTATAAAAATGGTGTTGAAGCCGTAAAGGGCATCGACTTACAAGTTCAACAGGGCGATTTCTTTGCTTTACTTGGTCCGAACGGTGCCGGTAAATCAACTACCATTGGGGTTATCTCATCGTTAGTGAACAAAAGCGCTGGCCGTGTCCAGGTGTTTGGGCATGACATTGATACAGATTTGGAAGCCGCTAAGTCTGAACTAGGTTTAGTGCCGCAAGAGTTTAATTTTAGCCAATTTGAAACACTGAACCAAATTTTGGTTAACCAAGCGGGCTATTATGGTGTACCAAGAAAGCTGGCGCATGAGCGTGCTGAAAAGTATCTAAAGCAACTGGGTTTATTTGAGAAAAAAGATAAGCAAGCGCGTACGCTGTCAGGTGGTATGAAACGCCGTTTAATGATTGCTCGTGCACTGATGCATGAACCTAAATTACTTATTTTAGATGAGCCAACAGCCGGTGTTGATATTGAGCTACGCCGCTCGATGTGGGATTTTCTTCGCGAGATAAATAAGCAAGGTGTGACCATCATCTTGACTACTCATTACCTAGAAGAAGCTGAGCTGTTATGTAAAAACATCGCGATTATCGACAGTGGCGTGATTGTTGAAAACACCACTATCAAAGCGCTACTAGCCAAGCTCGATAAAGAGACCTTTGTACTTGATTTAAAGCAGCCAGTGCAGCCAATTAGCATTGAAGGTTACCAATATACACTAACTGATGACCACACTTTAGAAGTTGAAGTGGCGAAGTCTCAGGGCTTAAACCAAGTATTTAGCGCGTTGACCGAACAAGGTAACACCGTGCTGAGTATGCGAAATAAAGCAAATCGTTTAGAAGAACTTTTTGTAGGCTTATTAGAACAAGGGCGAGGCGAATAATGTTTAAATATGGAGTAGCGCTAAAAAGTATTTGGATCAAAGAGTGTATTCGCTTTTTACGTATTTGGGTGCAAACCTTAGTTCCGCCAGCAATCACGATGAGCCTTTATTTTGTTATTTTTGGTAACCTGATTGGTTCGCGTATCGGTGATATGGGTGGCTTTACTTACATGGAGTTTATTGTACCGGGTCTGATTATGATGTCGGTGATCACTAACTCTTACTCGAATGTAGCTTCAAGCTTTTATTCGACCAAGTTCCAAAAGAGTATTGAAGAGCTATTAGTTGCACCAGTGCCAAATTACATTATCGTACTTGGCTACATGGGCGGTGGTATGACCCGCGGTATGCTAGTTGGCTTAATCGTTACCTGTGTATCATTGCTGTTTGTTGATATCCAAATTCATAATATTTTTGTGATCATGGCGACGGTTATTTTAACGTCGGCTGTGTTTGCGTTAGGCGGACTTATCAATGCAATTTATGCTAATAGCTTTGATGATATTAGTATTATCCCGACCTTCATTCTTACTCCACTGACTTATCTAGGCGGAGTGTTTTACTCAATCAGCTTGTTACCTGAGTTTTGGCAAGGTGTATCGCAAGTGAATCCAATCATCTATATGGTCAATGCATTTAGATATGGTTTCTTAGGCGTGTCTGATGTCGATTTATCGGTAGCTTTTGGGGTACTTGGTTTATTTATTGTGGGTTTATTTACTTTAGCGTTAACGCTTATTAAACGTGGTGTGGGGCTTAGACACTAATGACTGATGCAAATTCGAGAAGTATTGTATCGAATCAGCCTGGCTTACATGAAAAGTTAGACGAAATAGTTTTAAAGCACTTAAGTGCGGATTTTAAAAAGCCGATTGCACAGCACACGCAAGCGGCTTTTGATGAGGTAAATGAAAAGGTTCAAGCGTTTAACGGGCCTATAATCCTTGATTCGTGTTGTGGTGTAGGTGAAAGTACGGCTAACTTAGCTAAGCGTCACCCTGATGCGTTGGTGATTGGTATAGATAAGTCATCTCATCGCTTAGAGAAGCATGAGATAGAGTACAAGCAAACCGATGCGGGCCAGTATATTTTAGTGCAAGCAGACTTAAACGACTTTTGGCGTTTAGCGGTAGCTGCTAATTGGCAACCGACGCATCATTATTTGCTATACCCAAATCCATGGCCGAAAGCAAAGCACTTGCAAAGGCGCTGGCATGGCGCTGCTATTTTTCCGTTTATCATTAAATTAGGCGGTCGTTTAGAGCTCAGAAGCAATTGGGATATTTACGTGAAGGAATTTGCCCGCTCGCTCGAGCTTGCAGGACATCCTTGTGATGTTCAATTATATGAGAGCGATATAGCAATCACGCCATTTGAACGTAAATACTGGGCTAGCGGTCAGCAAAGCCACCGTTTAGTGATCAACCTTTAATGAATGTAGGGAGCTGGCGATGAAAAGTGGCTCCCCTGCATTAAATTAATCCCCGCACGAGACAGCGCGTCAGCAATTTGTTCGTTATCGACTTGCTCAGCGATAACTTGCAGGTTTAGCTGATTAGCGTACTTTACTAAATTCTCAATAAACAAAAAGTTATCATTATTACTATGAATTTGATTCACAAGGTTTTTATCGAGTTTTAAACCATCGATCTCTAATTTTAGAATATGCGGTAAGTTTGAAAAGCCTGAGCCAAACTCATTAATAAACACCTGCGCTCCCTTATTTTTTAAAAGGCTAATAAAGGTTTTTACCTCACTAAAATAAGCAATAGCATCGCTTTCATGAAATTGAAAAATAATGTTATGAGGCTGTGGGTAGCGTCTTAGTTGCTGTTCGAAAAACTCACTTAAGCTTGGATCAAGAATATCTTGCGCGGTTATGTTAATGCTCCAGCTTAGGTTGGTTTTTCTAAAATGCTCAACACAACGGGTAAACATAGTACGTCTTAACAGCCCATCCATACGTGAGCGTTTGAGCACCGTCATAAAGTAGTCAGGACTATGAATACGGCCTTGGGCACTGGCTAATCTCGCTAGACATTGGTAGTGCTCAATCTGCTCAGTGTTGGTATCATAAATAGCTTGAAAGTAAGGCACAATGCGATTGTTATCAAATGCTTCTTTCACCTCTTTGGCAAGCGTTACATTATTTCTAAAGCGCTCTTCGACTTGTTTAAAAACATTTTCATAGCGAACAACTCGCTGATTATTAAACTTTGCTTGCTGTAAGGCTATGTGGGCATTTTCGATAAGCATAAGCTTGTTGCCAGATGCAATGCCTGCATACAAGCTAACGTAAATGAACGGTTCTTTTAACACCGGGATCGCATTGTTGAAGGTGTTAATTATTTCTTCTAATTCTTTGTCAGAGCTGCGCGTTTGCAACAAAGCTATCTTATTCGTGGCAAGGCGATAGGCAAAGCAGTCATTCGGCAAACGTGCTTGGAAGTAGCCAAGTAAACTTGCCATAACTTTATCGCTGACTTCGGTACCGTAAAAACTACTGATATCGTCTAATTCATTAATGACGATAACCGCGAGCTCCATGCGATACTTGGTTGTCTTTTTTAAGTAATACTCTAGCGCTACATGGTTGGCAAAGCCTGTGCGAGCATCTGTTGATAGTGAACGTTTGAGTTGTAAAAAATAGAGGCCTGCAATTAATACTGCTATAAAGAAAAAGAAACAGGCTGTAATTGCTGCGCGAGTAACACTGTATTGCAATTGCTGATTAAAATCGCTAAGTGTTATGTCTGCACCGGTGATGTAGGTCTGGCCGTTGTTATCGACAAAGGTTACGAAAATGCTTTTAAAGTAGCCCCATTGATCTTGTGAAATTTCATAAACAGGTTCTGTTGAATTAAAGGCTTCTTTATTTAATTCTGTTGCTTCAGAGTAGATGTCAAAAAACTCGGTAACTTTGCCTGTATTTTGATCTTTTTGAGTATAGCTTGAAGCACTGAAGTAGACGGTATCATCACGCTTAACCATGGCATAGACATAGGCAAGTTGCATTTGTTTTGCATACTCAGAGAGTGCGCGACTTTTTTCTTTGTATACAGCAGGAGAGATAGCTAAACCAGCATTAACTCGATCATGGTAATCATCACCTAAGATATGTTTTACACTCACAGCAGCATTAAATAATTTGTTATCAACATGCGTGATTATTTCATTGCGAGTGGTTTCATAGGTATAGTAAATGTAACCAAATAAGCTAACAAAAAAAGCGGCAAAGCCATAAAGTAGCCAGCTGGTTTTTTGCATTCCTTTGGGCATAAGTGCTCCCTTAGCTGTTATTACTTGATTATACTGAAAAAAGACTTAATCGATAGTATAAAATTACCGCAAATGTCATTTTTAGATCACTTTTTTGTCATCGAAGACGTGGCTTTTTTGCTTTAGACGAGACATTTTCGTGATATTCCAGTAAAGTTAGCCAATTTCGTAGCAACAGTGCCGCAAAAGTGAAAACGGTGATGTTTCAACATCTAATTCATTTTTAGCTGCTTAGAATGGGTATTAGGATGGATCAAAAGCGTTGTGCCGTCGCCTCTAAAGAAAGCTTGATTCGTATATTTACGGTGCCAGAAGCACCTGACTCAACCTTGAGTAAAATCGAATCAGAAATTTCAAGCAATCTTGCTGGGTTCTTAAATGAGAACATAGCGGCGATTGAGAAGCCCTTGCACGAGATTGAAAAAGATTTTCAGTCGGCCACTATCCCTGAAGAGCCAACTTTCGTCTCTGACTATGCACAAGACATTATGGAGCAGTTAGTTGCGCATTCTGTTCATACTGCTGCACCAAGCTTCATTGGTCATATGACCTCGGCATTGCCGCACTTCGTTTTGCCATTATCAAAACTGATGGTGGGCTTGAACCAGAACCTAGTTAAAATTGAAACATCAAAAGCGTTTACACCTCTTGAAAGACAAGTGTTAGGCATGATGCACCATCTAGCCTATAGTGAAGACGATGCTTTTTACAGCAAGTGGATGCATAGCGCTAAAACCTCTCTTGGGGCGTTTTGTTCAGGTGGCACAGTAGCCAATATCACCGCATTATGGATTGCCCGCAATCGGCTATTAAAAGCCGATGGTGATTACAAGGGAATTGCAGCACAAGGTTTAATCGCCGGTATGTTGCACTACGGCTATAAAGGGTTGGCTGTGCTTGTTTCTGAGCGGGGTCATTACTCTTTGGGGAAAACGGTCGACTTATTAGGTATTGGTCGCGATAACATTATTGCCATCGAAACTGATAAGAATAATAAAGTTGACGTTAATGCCATGCGTAAGAAGGCTTATGAACTCGAAGCGTCAGGCATTAAAGTGATGGCATTAGTAGGGGTTGCTGGCACTACAGAAACCGGCAGTATAGACCCACTCAATGAAATGGCTGATTTAAGTGCTGAACTAGGCTGTCATTTTCATGTCGATGCTGCATGGGGTGGAGCCACATTACTATCAACGAATTATCGCCACCTACTAAGCGGTATAGAGCGTGCTGATTCGATCACTATCGATGCGCATAAGCAAATGTATGTGCCTATGGGGGCGGGCTTAGTGTTATTTAAAGACCCTGCTGCTACAGATGCGATTGAACATCATGCCGAGTATATTCTTCGTAAAGGCTCGAAAGATTTAGGTAGTCATACACTTGAGGGAAGTCGCCCAGGTATGGCGATGTTAGTGCATGCTTGCTTACGTGTTATTGGCCGTAAAGGCTATGAAATGTTGATTGACCGCGGCATAGTAAAGGCGCGTACCTTTGCGCAGATGATTAAAGAGGATGAAGACTTTGAGCTTATTTCTGAGCCTGAGCTTTGTTTATTAACGTACCGCTATGTGCCTAAAGAAATTCAGGCCAAAATAAAAGACGCCGACGAAGAGACCAAGCTCGACATCTATGCGTCATTAAATCGCTTTACTGCAAGTATGCAAAAGCGTCAGCGTGAAGCCGGTCGTTCTTTTGTATCGCGTACTCGTTTGACACCTGCAAAATATGACCATCAACCAACAGTGGTATTTCGAGTTGTATTAGCAAATCCGCTCACTTCTAAAGCCATCCTTAAAGATATTTTGGCGGAGCAAAAAGAGCTGGCGAAAACCGATCCGGTATTTAAAAAGTACTTAAGTAAGTACATGGATTAAAAAAGGGAGCGTGATGCTCCTATTCGCTAAAGCAGCTTGCTTTAATCATGTCACTGATAATCGCTTGCGAAGGTTTTATTTTTTCCATCGCCAAAAACTCATCTGGCTGGTGGGCTTGGTTAATTGAGCCAGGTCCCATGACGATGGTTTCACAGCCAAGCTGTTGAATGAAAGGAGCTTCTGTACAATAGTTTACAGCAACAGCAGGTTGTCCTGAGATTTTTTCAGCTAGTTTTACAAGCGCAGTATCTGTGCTGCCACTAAATGCAGGGATAGGTTCATGCATGTCGATAACACTCACTGCATTTGGGTATTGGGTATTTATTTCTTCAGCAGCACTTAGCAAAATCGCCTGCAGTTCTTGCACGCTCAAACCGGGCAGTGGTCGCATATCGATGTGCATTTCACAGCAGCCACAAATACGGTTGGCGTTATCGCCACCATGAATATGACCAAGGTTCAAAGTAGGGTACGGAATTTCAAAGTGGTCAACTGAATATTTATTCTTTAATTCTTCTTTAATGATTAACAATTTTGTAATCATTTTATGCATCACTTCGATGGCGTTTAAACCACGTTCAGGATCAGAGCTATGGCCTGAGCGACCAATTACCCGAATGGCTGTACTCATATGTCCTTTATGAGTGAAAACAGGAGTCATATCGGTTGGTTCACCAATAATACAGCGCGCTGGTTTCAAGTTAGGGTGGCGGCAAATTTGTTGCGCACCCGCCATTGTGGTTTCTTCATCGGCGGTTGCTAAGATTAATAAAGGCTCTGTTTGCTTTGTTGTATCAAGCTCACTAATCGCTTGTAAAACAAAGGCAAAAAAGCCTTTCATATCAATACTACCTAAGCCATATAATTTATTGTTATGCTCGCTGAGTTTGAAGGGATCATAATTCCAGCGGCTATCATCAAATGGCACTGTATCGGTATGACCTGCCAACATTAATCCACCGTCACCTTCACCGCGTTTTGCCAATAAATTATAACGGCCTTTACCTTGCTCCAGTTCTGTTATTTCGCAAGTAAAACCGAGGCTTTCACACCAAGAGGCAAGCAAGGAGATCACCTCTTTATTGCTCATACATAGTGAATCTTCAATTGCACTGATTGAAGGCGCTGCAATCAATTGCTGGTACATAGATAAAAAAGACGGTAAAGACATAAAAAATCCAAAAATAATTATTCAATCTAATTGCATAACAATATAAAAGTATTTATGATGAATATCAATTCACTTTTTAAGCATAAATATTAGTGTAACTGTACTATGAACACAAAACGACGATAACCTGATTTCATTACTTTAGACAGTGTTTTTATTCGCTTTTCAGCGAGAAGTTTTAGGCGTATCGATAAATAGATTTAATAGGTAAAAGTAAGCAATGAATGTAGTGATTATTGGCGCAAGTGGTTACAGCGGCGCAGAGCTAGCAAGTTTAGTTGCTAAGCACCCTAAATTAACCCTACAAGCATGTTATGTCTCAGAGGGCAGTTTAGATAAAGGTAAATTATTAAGTGATTTATATCCTGAGCATTTAGGGCTGTTAGAGTATCCTTTACAAGCACTAACAACAGCTGCTTACAAAGATATTGAAAATAATGCTGATTATGTGTGCTTGTGTACTGATCACAAAGTAAGTGTTGACCTTGCGCCACAATTTTTAGCTATGGGTAAAAAAGTATTCGACCTTTCAGGTGGCTTCCGTTTAGCTGGGAATGAGGATTACCAAACTTATTACGGTTTCGCACATGAACACCCTGAGCTTTTAGCACAAGCTGCATATGGTTTAGCTGAATGGAATAGTGATGCGATCAGTAAAGCAAACCTTGTTGCTGTAGCGGGTTGTTATCCGACAGCAGCGCTTAACGCATTAAAGCCCCTTAAACAAGCAAACTTACTGGCTGAGCAGCCTGTTATTGTTAATGCTGTGTCAGGTGTGACAGGCGCTGGTAGAAAAGCCAGTGTTAATACGCATTTTTGCGAAGTATCACTTGCCCCTTATGGTTTATTTAATCACAGACACACGCCGGAGATTGAGCAGCATCTTGGACATCCCGTGTTATTCACCCCGCATTTAGGTAATTTTCCACGCGGCATCCTAGAAACCATTTATGTGCAGCTAAAGCCAGATGTCACCCCTGAAAAGGTTAAAGAGGCATATCAAGTTTTAGCCGATGAGCCATTGATCCGCTTATTAGGTAATAAGATCCCGAGTATAAAAGGTGTTGCAAAACAACCTTATGTAGATATTGCATGGCAACAAAAAGGTCAGCAATTAATTGTAATGTCTGCGATTGATAACCTATTAAAAGGTGCTGCAGGCCAAGCGTTGCAATGTATTAATTTAGCGATGGGTGAACCTCATCATACAGGCCTTAGCGGAGCACTATGATGAAAACATGGGTTATTAAAATTGGTGGTGCAGTATTAAACACTGCCGATGCAGCAAAAGCATTGTTCGATGTTCTAGCATCGCAAGAACACGCTAATTTTGTGATTGTGCATGGCGGTGGAGCGCTTGTAGATGCATGGTTAAAAGAAGCGGGTTTTGTAACAGCAAAGCACCAAGGATTACGCATCAGTCCTAATGAACAAATGCCTTATATTGTCGGGGCGCTTGCAGGTTGTGCCAATAAACAATTGATGAGTCAAGCTATCGGTGCGGGCCATAAGCCTGTTGGTTTGAGCCTTTATGAAGCGGGCGTTGTAGTTTCAGAAAAACTCAAAGTATTAGGCCAAGTAGGTCAATGTAGTGGAAGCTGTCATAGCGTGTTACCGAGCTTATTAGAACAAGGTCGCTTACCTCTTGTTAGTTCAATAGGCTTTGGAGAGGACGGTCAGTGGTATAACGTAAATGCCGATGAAGCAGCCGCAGCCATAGCGAAAGAGCTCAATGCAGAGCTTATTTTTATGACTGATGTAGAAGCTGTACTTGACGCAAATAAGCAGCCATTACATCAATTAAATACGCAGCAAATCGATACACTTATCCTTGAAGGAGTTATTCAGGGCGGGATGGAGGTCAAAGTAAAGACCAGCCTTCTTGCTGCCCAACATTTACGACGTGGTGTGTATATCTCAAGCTGGCTAAAGCCAGAAAACTTAGTCGCTTTATTACAAGGCGAGCACGTAGGAACGAAAATTACACCATAGGTATTTCATGTTAAATCATTTTTTATCGGGTCTAGAGTTAGACCAAAAAGGCGCACTTAAACTTCTTAACTTAGCGCAAAAAATTAAAGCAAATCCTGCAGATTTTAGCCAAGCGCTTGCAGGTAAATCAGTGGTTACTTTATTTGAAAAACCTAGTTTACGTACCCGTTTATCATTTGATATTGGTATTAATAAGCTAGGTGGTCATGCGGTCTATCTTGATTCACAAAATGGTGCCATGGGCGCACGTGAATCAGTTAAAGACTTTGCACTTAATATCTCAACGTGGGCAGATGGTATTGTTGCTCGTGTATTCGAACACAAAACACTTACCACTTTGGGTGAGTTTTCAAGCGTACCTGTTGTTAATAGCTTGTGCGACTTATATCACCCATGCCAAGCTTTGGCTGATTTCTTGACTCTTCAAGAAGTACATGGCGATGTTAGTAAACTTAAGCTAGCTTACTTAGGTGAGGGGAATAATGTAACTCACTCACTGATGCTATTAGCAGCCACTTTAGGCACTGATTTTGTGGCAGTTTGCCCTAAAGGTAGCTCACCTGATTCGCAAATTCTTAAGCAAGCTGAGCAAATTGCAGCGATGAATGGCGCCTCTGTAATGGTCAGTGACCGAATTGAAGCGGCAGTTGGTGCAAATGCAGTCTATGCTGATACGTGGGTTTCGATGGGTGATAAAACACCGCTTGAGCAAGTTAAAGCTAAGTATATGCCGTATCAGCTAAATCAGGCATTGCTTGAGAAGACTGGCGCACAAACTGTGCTGCACTGTCAGCCGGCTCATCGAGAGTTTGAAATTACCTCTGAGGTAATGGATGGCCCGGCATCAAAAATTATTCAACAAGCAGAGAACCGTATGCATGCGCAGAACGCTCTTCTTGTGACATTACTAAATCCAAATTTTGTTTAAGGAACACCAATGAGTTCAATTAAAAAAGTCGTATTAGCCTATTCTGGTGGTCTAGATACATCGGCAATCGTGCCTTGGTTAAAAGAAAACTATGGCTGTGAAGTAATTGCCTTTGTTGCTGATGTAGGTCAAGGCGCTGAAGAACTAGAAGGCGTTGAAGCAAAAGCGATTGCTTCAGGTGCGTCTGAGTGTCATATAGTTGATTTAAAAGATGAAATGGTAAGTGATTATATTTACCCAACATTAAAAACTGGCGCTATTTACGAAGGTACGTACTTACTAGGTACGTCTATGGCTCGTCCGATTATTGCTAAAGCACAAGTTGAAATTGCTCGTAAAGTAGGTGCCGATGCGCTTTCGCATGGTTGTACGGGTAAAGGTAACGACCAAGTGCGTTTTGAATCATGTTTCGCAGCCCTTGCACCAGACCTAAAGGTGATTGCACCGTGGCGTGAGTGGGACTTATCAAGCCGTGAATCATTACTTGATTACCTTGCAGAGCGTAATATTCCGTGCTCTGCCTCTGCGACCAAAATTTATAGCCGTGATGCAAACGCATGGCATATTTCACACGAAGGTGGTGAGCTTGAAGATCCATGGTGCCAACCAAGTGATCAAGTATGGACTTGGACTAACTCTCCTGAACAAGCTCCTAATGAAGCTGAATATGTGACATTAAATGTTGTTGAAGGCGAAGTGGTTGCTGTGAATGGTGAATCACTAAAACCATATGATTGCTTAGTTAAATTAAATAACATTGCTGCGCCACATGGTGTTGGTCGTGTTGATATCGTAGAAAACCGTTTAGTAGGCATGAAGTCGCGTGGTTGTTATGAAACGCCAGGAGGCACTGTGATCATGGCTGCATTACAAGCTGTCGACGAACTAGTGCTAGATAAATCAAGCCGCAAATGGAAAGAAGTACTAGGCGGTGAGTTTTCACACTTAGTGTATGACGGTCGTTGGTTTACACCGTTAAAAGACTCAATTTTAGCGGGGGCGGAGTCTCTGGCTAAATTGGCAACAGGTGAAGTAGTACTGAAGCTTTATAAAGGCCAAGTAACTGCGGTACAGAAGAAATCTCCAAACAGCCTTTACAGCGAAGATTTTGCAACCTTTGGTGAAGATGATGTTTATGATCAATCACATGCAGAAGGCTTCATTCGTTTATTCTCGCTTTCTAGCAGAATCTCAGCACTAACGAAAAAGTAATTTTATTATCGCCCCGCTTTGCGGGGCGATAGCCCAATTTGGAGACAGTTCAATGGCATTATGGGGCGGACGTTTTTCTTCGGGTCCAGATGAAGCGTTTAAACAATTTAACGACTCACTTCCTTTCGATTATCAGCTTGCAGAGCAAGATATTATTGGCTCAGTTGCATGGGCAGGTGCTTTAAAGCAAGTTGATGTTTTAAATCAGCAAGAGTATGACGATCTTGTTGCAGCACTGAATACTTTGTTAGAAGAAGTTAAAGCTAATCCACAAGCTGTTGCAGTTGCAGGTCATGAAGATATTCATTCATATGTTGAGTCAGCACTGATTGACAAAGTAGGTGATTTAGCAAAGAAACTGCACACCGGTCGTAGTCGTAACGACCAAGTTGCTACAGACTTCCGCTTATGGTGTCGTGACACCGCAGAGCACATCTTAACAGCAATTAGTGACTTAAAAGCGGAGTTTGTTGCCTTAGCTGAGCGTGAACTCGGTACGATTTTACCGGGCTACACACACTTGCAGCGTGCTCAACCTGTGTTATTTAGCCATTGGTGTATGGCTTATGTTGAAATGCTTGAGCGTGATGAAAGCCGGTTAAATGATGCCAAAAACCGTATGAATTATTGCCCATTAGGTAGTGGTGCATTAGCAGGCACTGCGTACCCAATTGACAGGCAGGTTCTTGCCGAGGGGCTAGGTTTTACCGGGGCAACACGCAATAGTCTTGACGCTGTATCTGACCGTGACTTTGTGGTTGAGCTATTAAGCTGTGCATCAATTTCGATGATCCACTTATCGCGTATGGCTGAAGATCTGATTTTTTATAATTCAGGTGAAGCGGGCTTTATAGAGCTTTCAGATGGCGTAACCTCTGGCTCATCATTAATGCCACAGAAAAAGAACCCTGATGCATTAGAATTGATCCGTGGTAAAACAGGCCGTGTTTTTGGTGCATTTAGCGCCATGATGATGACATTAAAAGCGTTGCCACTAGCCTACAACAAAGACATGCAAGAAGATAAAGAAGGCTTGTTTGATGCAATGCCAACTTGGCTTGCTTGTATTCATATGGCGCAAGCATGTATTAAAGGTATCAAAGTAAAAGCTGATAAAACGCTTGCAGCAGCTAAAGGTGGACACTCAAATGCGACCGAGCTTGCAGACTATTTAGTTGCTAAGGGAATTCCATTTAGAGAGGGTCACCACATTGTAGGAACCTTAGTGCAAATGGCTATTGCCCAAGGGAATAACTTAGAAGATTTAAGTTTAGAAGAATTTAAGTCTGTGCATAGTATTTTTGAGTCAGATGTTTATCCTGTACTAGAGATAGATGCTTGTATTAAAGCCCGCCGAGCTCTTGGTGGCACTTCATTAGAGCAAGTGTCGAGTGCAATTAAGCAGGCAAAAAAAAACAGCAAATAACGGTTCGTGATGCAAACTTAGGTGATGTTGAATCGATAGCAAAGCTTATCCAATATTGGGCTGCGGTAGGTGAAAACCTTCCGCGAGCTAAAAGTGATATGGTTCATTCAATCAACGAGTTTGCTGTTACACAATGTAATAACAAAATTACTGGCTGCGCATCACTATATATCTATGATACCGGTCTTGCCGAGATCCGCTCGTTAGGCGTTGATCCACAAGCAAAGGTGTCGGGACAAGGTAAGCTACTTGTTGAGCACTTACTTGTAAAAGCCAAAAAATTGGCGCTTAGCAGGATCATTGTACTTACGCGTGTGCCAGAATTTTTTGCAAAGCAAGGGTTTAGCCACTGTAGTAAAGACAGCTTGCCCGAAAAAGTTATAAAAGACTGTGAGCTTTGCTTACGAAAAGATAATTGCGATGAAGTTGCAATGGAATTCATTTTAAAGCCAAGTACTAAAGCGGTGATCCCGTGTAAAAGCGTGGCTTAAATTCCCTGGATAGAAAAAACGCACGGTTACCCCTGTGCGTTTTTTTATGTCTAATAATAAGCTGAAGATCAAAAAGATCATATGTTAACGAAAAGTTGGATCGCTAATTGCTTTTAGATTAGTGTGGTGGCAACATCACATTAATGCACAAAAAAGCGTCAAAAAAAATGAGAACGCTTAACAAGTTACATATTTCATGTAAACCTTGGTGCAACAACAATTAACTTAAAGGAATTATCTTATGCAAATTTCAAATAATAGCCAATTGCAAATGCAAGCATACAGCCAAATGCAACAAACTAAGCCAGCTTTGGAACAAACTACTAGTAATAAAACCCTGCAATCTGATACAGTAACTTTATCAAGTGAAGCACTGTCTTTATCAGGTGGTGCAGAGATTCAACGTGGCGGTGGTGCAATGCTTCCACCTAGCAAGAAAGAGTACTAGGAACTGAATGTCTTTTATAGAGCAACTAGGTTTTTTTTCCCTGTCTGCAATGAGTGCATGGGGATTTTTAATGGCGTTCTTTTTTAATATTTTTGTCTATTGCATAGACGAAAATAAAAGAAAAACCACGTTGCTCTTTAGTTCTTTTATTATGATGCTCTCTTATTTAGGGGGAGATTACTTTTTTAATTGGATAACTTACACTGCAACAACATTTCTAGATTGGGCTCTTTACGATCTGGCTACGCTAATATTCTTAGCTATTTCTTTCTTTGTTATTAAACGAACGACTCCTTCATTCATTTATCTTATTGTAGGCTTGATAATAAACACTATTTTATTCCTTGCAGTTTACTTGGACGTTGAAGTTTATAAAAATACAACTCATTGGATACTCTGGGATATTTATTCGCTTGGAGTTAACATTGTCGATTTTACGATGATTATTGCTTTAATAGTTGATCGTGACTTTCTCTTGTTAAACAAGTTAAAAAACGCAGTTTTTTCTGCTTCAAATACCCAAAGCTTAGCTTAAATATTTTCAATATGTACATAAGTGATGTTGTTGGAAGCTTGATAGGCTCCTTTATTGAGTGGGGGTTTTTGATGGCTTTTCTTTGCAATCTAGTGACTCACATAAATAAACCAGATAAACGCCTTGTTATCTTGGCATTTATCATGATGGTTTCGTACTTTTTAAGCGGTATTTTTAATTTTTCAGTTTATAGCTATATGAACTGGTTTTATTTTGACCTACTTACAATAACAGTCATATTTTCTTGGGGTTACTTTGCAAAGATCAGCTCTTTTTGCGCTCTTTATTACGCAATATTGGGATTATTTTTGAATTCCCTTTTGATGCTCTCAATTTATGTAGATATTGTACTTCTCGAAAACCGGACTCCATGGGGACTTTGGAGTATTTACTCTTTTGGTGTCAACATTATAGACATTACAATGATAATTGCATTGATAACAAACCGTGACTTTTTGTTTATTTTTAAGTTAGGTAAAGCTATAGAGAGTAAAGTTATTTTCTTTTCTAAAGAGTTTTCAAAAAGTGGTGCTAACGTTTCATAATGCCTTTTGTAAATTGAAGTCAAAAAGTTTGACGTTTGTATAATGCTTAAATTAATCCAAGAAAACTTTGGGGTCTATCTCGCCGCATTTATTATGTGGGGGTTTCTGATGTCTTTTTTATATAACATGGTGAAGAAGTCGTCTACGCCAAATGGTGACAAAACACTAATGTGGATGTCGCTGGCACTGTTTATCTCTTATATGATGAGTGATCCATTACTAAATATAGCGCTAGGCTATAATATTCTAGACTCGAGCTTTGCTTATATGATCTGGGCTGTTTCGGATCTACTAATACTTTTAATTATTAGCTTAATTGCTCGTGGCAGAAAGGTAACTTTGGTGCCAGCAAAGCTCTATATTTTTACTGGGCTTTTGATCAACACATCGCTTTTTCTAGGTATGTATTATGACATCAATTATGCCTATACGGGTGATTGGTGGTTCTGGAGCTTTTATACAGTTACAGTCAATGTCATGGACATCATGATGCTCATTGCACTTTTCTCTAATAAAGACTTTTTGGGGCTGGTGCGGCTCTATAAGGGCTTAACAGGTCAAGCTAGGCTAGCTTGACCTCAATTAGTTAAAAGCGGTATTCCCAGCTGGTTCTGAGGGCCGTGTTGGTTTCGTTGTTATCGTTTAATTCATCTCTTGAAATTAATCCAGTTACTTTCCAAAGACCGCTGAGTAATGCTTGTTGATAGCCTACTTCTAACTGCAATTGGCTACTCTTAATGATATTTTCACTATCAATCCAGCGTAGTTTAGCATGTCCGCCATAGCCGTTGAGGGTGTGATAATAAGCCCCAAGCACTGCTGATTTACTTTGCTCTGGTGTTGAGCTGCCAATTAAACGCGAGCGCTGGGTATAGCTGCCTGAGCCATACACACAGTCACTGGCAATATTACATTGTTGCTGAGTATTCGAGTATTCGAGATACGTTTTTAGCAAGCTATCAGTTGTACCAAAGTAGCTTTCAAAGCCAACGGTGTAAAACGGCTCACTTGGTGCCAAACCGCTTTCGTTGCGGCCCATTAATTCACCATATATGGCAATAGGAACCGACATTAAAGTGGTTGAGTATTTAACATCAATCCCCGTTAAACGATGCGTTTGCTCGTTATTCTCAAGATTAATAGGAGCTAATTCTGGAGTTGTTAAATAGTCAGACCCAGCTGTATTAACAGCCACTTCTAAACCATTTAAAGGGGTACTAGCAAACCTCAACGCCCAATAATCACCTTTGTCGCTTGTATTCAAATATGGCTTTTGTTTGGCATAAATACCAGTCAGTTGCCAATTACCAATAAATGATAACCAACTTGGGCCTACATATTGAGTATTCGCTCTTGTGAAACGCAAACCTTTCATGGGGGCTGCATTATTTGATAGTAGTAACGCGTTATCGTTACTTGGTCCCCACCAATGACTGACTTGCTCGGCACTGAGTGACCAATTACCAACCAACACCGCTAAATAGCTATCTTGGTAGTTTACATGCTGTTCGTCGAGTGCATCATCTGCGTAATTAACACTCACTTTTGCACTTACACGTTTACCCGTTATTGAACCGTAGCTATTAACACCGCTTTGCTGTTGATGGCGTTTACCAAACCCTTGTTGAGTATCAGTGCTGCCATTGTAGTTTAGTCGAACACCTGAATCTGTTTTTTGCTTGGCAATATTTAACGCGTGTTTCACATGTTGATAAGCAAATTGAGACTGTTCATCAAGTTGATTGCTATCTACAAGGCTAAGATCGCGAGCAATACCTTGCCACATCAAAGGGTAGCTATTTATAGGCTGTTTAATCACACCTTGGTTAAATAACATCTCGATTGAGGCG
Source organism: Pseudoalteromonas sp. APAL1 (assembly GCF_021532475.1). NCBI lineage: Bacteria > Pseudomonadati > Pseudomonadota > Gammaproteobacteria > Alteromonadales > Pseudoalteromonadaceae > Pseudoalteromonas > Pseudoalteromonas sp. APAL1. The sequence goes on from NZ_JAKGAW010000028.1 coordinate 49,810, forward strand.
CGTAATAATGGATCGTCACTTTCAACCCAAGGGCCTGCTATAGTCGGTGTCGAGACCATAAAAAAGGCCCCTAGGGTAAGTATTTTTTTTAGCTTCATCCGCGAATTTTTTCCTGTAAAGCTTTAGCAACAATAGGATCAACAAACTCGCTAACATCACCATTGTGTCTTGCTACTTCTTTTACTAAGGTTGATGAGATAAACGAATTTTTTTCGGCGGGTGTTAAAAATACACTTTCTAAATCAGGGTTAAGTCGACGGTTCATATTGGCTAATTGAAACTCGTAATCAAAGTCAGAAACAGCTCGAATACCGCGAATGAGCACTTCAGCTTTATGGTCCCGAGCTAAATCTGCTAATAGTCCAGAAAAACCAATTACACTCACATTATCTAGGTGTGCCAAGATGTTATTAGCAAGTTCAACGCGCTCATCAAGCGTAAAACACGGCTGTTTACTTGGGTTGTGCGCAATAGCAACGATGACATGGTCGAACATTTTCGCTGCTCGGTGAATTAAGTCAGTATGGCCATTTGTAAGTGGGTCAAATGTACCCGGGTATATTGCAGTAACGTTCATAACTATCAGCGATTTAGAAATTTGCCTGCTATATTAACAGTGTTTTAGCCTGTCTGCAGCTTAGAAAATACGCGTATCTTATTAGATTGTAAAACCCATCTAAGGTACTGCACCGATTGAGGTTATTATTTTTCAAGGTAGTATTTAATTGTCACGCATTTGTTTATACTGCTTGGCTTAGTAGGGCAATAGAATGCAATAACCACAACAACAGAGTAAACAGCATATGAGTACAAAGGATAAAATCATACACACCAGCATCGAGTTATTTAATCGCCACGGTGAGCGTGCTATTACAACCAACCATATTGCTGCACATATGGGCATTAGCCCTGGTAACTTGTATTACCATTTTAAAAATAAAGAAGACATTATCCGTCATATATTTGCTTTATATAGTGAACATTTACATACGCATTTTAAACCCTTGTCTCCTGATGATGATGCACTTGAAAACCTAGCAGGTTACCTTGATTCGCTGTTTGAACTGATGTGGCGTTATCAATTTTTTTATGACAATTTGGGTGATATTTTATCTCGCGATGAAGTATTAAAAAAAGATTACATTGATTTTCAAGCGGCGTTGCTAGAGCAAGTGAAAGAAGTTTTATTAGCACTTCGTGCTGGCGGTATCATCTGTATTGAAGATGATGATGTCACAGAGCTTGCACACATGTTAAAAATGACGGTTAGCTTTTGGACCCCGTATATAAAGGCGCGTCGCTTAAGTGGTGAGTTAGCAAGGGAAGATATCTACAATGGTATTTTAAAAGTGCTATTGCTGTTAAAAGCGCATTGCACAGAGCAGCATTTACCACAGGTAAATCAGCTAAGGGCAAAATATTTAGCGCTCAGCGAAGCCTCAGATCCTGAACAATAACCCCAGCCAAGCAGTTTATTTCCTAGACGCTATAATTTTTGTTATAATCGCGCGCCCTTGAGGTTGGTATGCCTCGGGGCGTGTGAATCCCACAGTCTAAGAGTGAACTATGCTTAAATTTATCGTCAAATTACACCCTGAAATCGCTATCAAGAGTAAATCTGTTCGTAAGCGTTTTACCAAGTTATTAGAAAATAACATTAAGATCGTCTTACGTCGTGTTGACGAAAAAGTACAAGTTAGAAACAACTGGGATAATATTTCGGTTGTGAGCCTTTTAGATTCTGAGCAAGTTCGCCTAGATATCATCGATGGCTTAAAACGCATTCCGGGTATTGTGCAATTTATCGAAGTTACAGAAACAGACTTTGATTCGTTAGACGATATTTATCAAAAAGCCCTTGAGCTAATTGGCCACACTATCGAAGGTAAAACATTCTGTGTGCGCTGTAAGCGTTCGGGTAAACACGATTTCACTTCTAGCGATGTAGAGCGTTATGTCGGTGGTGGCTTAAACCAGCATGTTGCAGGTGCAAGCGTAAAACTATCCCATCCTGAAGTAACCATTCGTTTAGAAGTGCGAGATGATAAAGCGTATATCGTTACTGAAACTCACTTAGGTATGGCAGGCTTCCCGTTACCAACACAAGAAGATGTACTGTCACTTATGTCGGGTGGCTTTGACTCAGGTGTAGCAAGCTACCAGATGATCCGCAAAGGCGCGCGAACTCACTTCTTATTCTTTAACCTAGGTGGGGCAGCTCACGAAATCGGTGTTAAACAAGCCAGTTATTATATCTGGAAACAGTTTAGCTCTACCCATAAGGTAAAGTTTGTCACTGTAGATTTTGAACCTGTTGTAGCTGAAATCTTAGAAAATGTAGAAAACAGTCAAATGGGTGTGGTGCTTAAGCGTATGATGATGCGTGCAGGTAGCCAAGTTGCAGAAAAGTTAGGTGTGCAAGCATTAGTAACAGGTGAAAGTATTGGCCAAGTATCAAGCCAAACACTGGCTAATCTAAGCGTGATTGACCGTGTAACTGAAACTTTAATCATTCGCCCGTTAATCCAACACGACAAGCAAGATATTATTAATATTGCTCGTAAAATTGGTACCGCAGAAATGGCAGAAAGCATGCCAGAATACTGTGGTGTGATTTCTAAAAAGCCAACGGTTAAAGCCAAAATTAAAACGATTCTTGCCGAAGAAGCTAAATTTGATTTTGACGTGTTAAATACGGTTGTTGAAAATGCCCGTGTGATGGATATCCGTGATATCGACACCGAAGCTAAGCAAGAAGTAAAAGAAGCCGAGTCTGTATCTGATTTACCAAAGGGAGCGGTTGTTGTTGATATTCGCTCACCTGAAGAAGAAGACGCAAATCCACTTGAGCTTGAAGGTATTGAAGTTGTGCATTTACCTTTCTTCCGCTTAGCGACAAAATTTGGTGACTTACCAAAAGATAAAGAATATTACTTATACTGTGCTAAAGGTGTGATGAGTCAGCTTCAAGCGCTGATCTTACACGAAGAAGGCTTCAGCAACGTAAAAGTGTATCGCCCGTAAGGGATGGTGATAAAAGCGCGACATGTTCGCGCTTTTTTAATGCCTGAAATAATTGTCAGAAGCTAGTAACTTTACTCTTTCCTCTAGTAGCTAGCTTTTTATTTTTATCATACTCAGCATGGCTTGGTTATACGGTGTTTTTACACCTAGCTTAGCGCCTTGTTCACACACATAACCACAAATTGCATCTATTTCTGATTGTCGGTTATGGCTTATATCTTGCTGCATAGAAGAAAAGTTTTCTGCAGTTGCAGTCATCACCGAGTAGGCTTGATCAAGTGCCTCGCAAAGCTTTACATCAACACCTTGTTTATTGGCTACCAGACACGCTTCACTCAGTAAATTAATGATGCGAGTGCTAAATTGCGGTGCACGGAGTTGGCCATTTTTAACGTTATGGATTGCTGTTAATGGGTTAATGGCAATATTGACTAACAGTTTTTGCCAGCGCAATGAGTGAATATCATCACTCACTGAAAAGTGTGGCAGGCTGCTAAAGATATGTTCAAGTTCATTGAGCTTTTCAGTTGCTGCTGCATTACATGCGCCAAGCACACTTTCGCCATTTCCTGTGTGGTTTACACTATAGGGCGTTGCTTTAAAGCCAGCTAAACGAGTTGTTAGAAACGATAACCCTTGAGTGTCTAATAGTTGGGCATTAAGTTCATCGACATTACCCATACCATTGTGAGAAATAACAAGTTGGCAGTTTTTAGTAAGGTAAGGTTTTATTTGCTTAAAAGCTGCTTGCACCTGAAATGCTTTAACAGTAATTAATACCAAGTCAAAGGGGGGCGATTGATTTAATTCTGCATAATTAATAAGGCGCGCTTTAATAGGATGTGATTTGCCATTACTTGCTTGATAAAAACGCGTGGTCAGGGTTGGCTTACGAGTCAGTAATGTGATGTCATGTTGTGCAGATAAAAAATGGCTAAATAGCAGGCCTATTGCGCCATCACCCACTACTAATAAATTAGCCATTACGTTGCTTACTACCTAAATGAAAGCCAAGCTTTATAGCAAAATAGCTTACAGCACCAATAAAGTCAGCGATAAAGTCACCAACTGAGGCTTGGCGATAAGGCAGCATATCTTGCATAAATTCAATGGCGGCTCCGTAGCCTGCTAACAGTAAAATTTGTACCATTAGAGGTAACTTAAATGCCTTGTCCATCACCAAAGCGAGTATGAAGAAGATACCAAAGTGCGCTACTTTATCGACGTGAGGAAACAGGTTGCCAACCCCTTTAATTTCTTTGGCAAATAAAATCGTAAAGCCAATAATGCTGGCTAAAAAGATAACTTGGTAAACACGCCTTGTCACAATAAACCCTAAAAATGCCGAAATTGAATGGCCAGTATATCAAACAATTTTTGCATCGCACCTGAACAAATCGGATAAAAATAGAAAGAATCGACAAATAAGCGTTATAATTGCCAACCATAAATGAATTTAAAAAAGACTATGTTAGGAGAACCCCATGCCTTCATTTGATATTGTTTCTGAAGTAGAAATGAACGAAGCGCAGAATGCAGTAGATAATGCAAAGCGTGAACTAGAGACGCGTTTTGATTTTCGTGGTGTTGATGCATCAATCGAACTAAGTGACAAAGTAATTAAGTTAAAAGCTGAAGCACCACAGCAAGTGATGCAACTTTTTGACATTCTTGCAGCAAAAATTTCAAAGCGTGGTTTGGATGTATCTAGCCTTGAATTAAGAGACGAGTCGCGTAGCGGCAAATACGTAATGCGTGACGTTGCACTTAAGCAAGGTATCGAAAAAGACGTAGCGAAGAAAATCGTTAAGTTAATTAAAGACTCAAAAATCAAAGTGCAAGCCGCGATTCAAGGTGAAGAATTACGTGTAACTGGTAAAAAACGTGATGATTTACAAGAAGCAATGCAAGTTGTTCGTACTGCTGATTTAGGTCAACCATTCCAGTTCAAAAACTTCCGCGATTAAAACTTATAGCTTTAAGCTGTAAGCCAGTAAGTTTCTGAGCTTTACAAGGAGCGTATCATGAGACGAATATTAGGTTACAGAGAAAAAGATATCTTCTAGCTATTTTCAGCTAGAGGATATTTATGTCAGTAAAAAACAAAACAATTGACCGTAATAAATACGGTAAAATAAACAGAAAATACACAGGTCCACACAGTACTTATTTTTATCAACAAACACCAAGTTGGTGGGTAAAAATGACGATGACTAAGCCAAGAAGACGCTTAAATAAAGCACTTTGCAAGCGTGTGATGAATGGTGCTGACCCAGAAGGAATTGTTTTTCCGTTAGGAAACTCAAAACCCCATGAGTATTTCTGGTAATTATTTGTTTGATAAAAGCCAATCACCATGTGATTGGCTTTTTTACTTTCGGCTTACGGCTTACAGCTTAAAATTTGTCTTTAGCGGTATAGCCGTCCATTGACATTCTTTCCTAAAATCATCACAATAGCAGCCTATTTTCAAGGTGCTTGCTGTATCTACAAAGATACGTGTTATTTCAAAGGGTGAAATAGTTGCAAGATAATCGGGAAGTTGGTGCGTTTTCAGGGAGAAAACAATGCCAACACTGCCCCCGCAACGGTAATGTGTATGCCATGCATACGCAGAGTCCGGAGACCGGCCTTGAAGTAACTTACTATTTGCGTGTGCGGTGGGCACAGGCTAGGGGATATCATGCTAAATAAATCTGCGTTAGGCGTAGCGATTGCTGCTGCGTTGTCTTTTTCTGTATCTGCTGACGAGCAATCAATCGAGCACATCACAGTTACTGCCAATAAATTCGAACAATCAATTAATGATGTATTAGCTAGTGTTACAGTTATTGACCGTGCTGATATTGAGGCAAGTTATGTTCGTGACTTACCAAGCTTACTGGCAACTCAAGCTGGCTTTCAAATTAATGCCAATGGTGGTTTTGGGCAAAGCTCAGGTGTTTCATTACGTGGTGCAAGCTCTCGCCATACGCTTATTTTAATTGATGGTGTACGTACAGGATCAGCAACACTTGGCTATAAAAGCATTAGCAATATTCCTTTAAACAGTATTGAACGTGTTGAAGTAGTAAAAGGCTCACGTGCTGCTGTATATGGTTCTGATGCGCTAGCGGGTGTGATCAATATCATTACGCGTAAAGCACAAAATACGACTTTAGATGTCACTTTTGGCTCAGATGCTTATCAAGAGTATCAAGTGGCGACAGGCGGTCAGTTTGCGGGCGTTGATGTTGCTGTTAATGCCGGCTATGAAGAAACAGATGGCTTTGATGTGCTGCAAGGTTTAGCGCCAGATGAAGACGGCTACGAGAACAAAAACCTTGGCTTTAATCTAGGTTATCAAAATGAGCAACTAGGTGAGTTTTTAGCGCAAGCACAATACTCAGAAGGCGAAGCACAATACGATAGTGCCTATAGCCCAGCAGACAGCACGGTAGAAAAAGGTGAGTTCGAAAATTACCAAGCATCATTAGGCTGGAAAAAAGCTTTCGACAAACACAGCCATGCCATCGATATTGCCATATCAACTGATAGTTCAGATGATTCACGCATTGATTACACTGGCGCGACAGTAGTCGATAAGTTTGAAACTGAGCGTGAGCAAATTGATTACAATGGTCAATACTTTTTCAATCAAGCATTAACACTAAGCGGCGGTTTAAATTGGTATAAAGATGAAGTAAACACTAACTCAGGTACTTACTTAAAAGACAGCCGTGAAGTATTCGCTGCGTTCATTGGCGCTTATTATGATGATGAACAAGTACTTGCAAACCTAACTGTTCGCCAAGATGATGACCAGCAGTTTGGTGATGAAACCACTTACACAGCCGCTTTTGGCTATCACTTAAATGACATCGCTACATTCCGTGTAAGTCAAAGTACTGGTTTTAAATCTCCAACATTTAATGACCTATATTATCCAGGCTCGGGTAATCCAGAGTTAAACCCTGAAACATCAGATAACCAAGAGCTTGGTTTATCACTCAATGTGAATGATATTAGCCTTGATATTGCGATTTTCCGCAGCGAAATCGACAACAAAATCGCTTGGGCACCAAATGCAGCAGGGCAGTGGATCCCAACTAATATAAACGAAGCTCGCCACGAAGGTGTTGAGTTTAGCTTTAAAAACCAAGTGTTTGGCTTTGAACACAGCTTTAACTTTACCTACCTTTCAGCGGAAGATACTGAGACAGGTCAGTCACTAACCTATGTGTCAAATCACAGTGTGAATTGGTCATTAAACAAAGCATGGGGTGATTTTGATGCCGGTATCGATATGCAATACCGTGGTGATCGTGATGGCAAGTTAACGCACTTACCTTCGTATACGTTATGGAATTTAGTAGGTCACTACCAAGCAACTGACAACTTAACTGTGTCACTACGTGTAGAAAACCTATTCGATAAAGAGTACAACGCCGTTGATGCCTATGGTACAGACCTAGATGGTGATTACATCAACGACGAATTTTATTACTACAACACGGCCGAGCGTCGCTTGTTTGTAGGTGCCCGTTATCAGTTCTAATAATAAGGAAAATTATTAGTTCTGCGACTAAAAGCTCGCTACCTACTTAGCGAGCTTTTTTCATTTTAGTTTATCAGCGAAGTATTGACCGAATTTCTCAAGTTTAGGCGCGATAAGGATACTGCAATAACCTTGATTCGGGTTTTCATTGTAATAGTCTTGGTGATATTGCTCTGCTGGGTAAAAGTTCGATATTGGGCTAAGTTCAGTGACAATTGGCTCACGAATTTGCTTCTGTAAAGCTGCTATCATCGTTTGCGCTTCAGCTTTTTGCTGCTCAGTATGATAATAAATAACACTACGATACTGTGTGCCTACATCGTTGCCTTGTCGATTTAATTGTGTGGCATCGTGTAAAGTAAAGAACATTTCAAGAAGGGTATTATAGCTCACAATACTGCTGTCAAAATCGAGCTGAACAACCTCAGCATGACCCGTTAAGCCAGTACATATTTGCTGATAACTTGGGTTTTCAATTTCACCGCCTGCATAGCCAGAGCTGACATTAAGCACGCCTTTCACTCGTCTAAATGCAGCATCAATACACCAAAAGCAGCCACCGCCAAAAGTAGCTATTTGTATGTTGTTATCCATCGTTTATTCCCTCACTGTTTTGCTGACTATAGCCGAAAAAACAAAACGCCGTAAAGACGGCGTTTTATTGTTGCTTAAAGACAGTTCTAAATTTCTTCCAACGGTTTGTCTTTAGCTTGTTGTTCTAACTTGCTTTGTAAATACTCAGGCGACTGAGTATTACGGGCTAGGGCAGTATATGCTGCTGGCACAACAAATAGAGTTAGTAAGGTTGCCACTATTACACCTGTAAATACCACCACACCAATTACCATACGGCTCTCTGCACCCGGGCCACTTGCAAGTACCAGTGGTACCGAGCTCATCACTGTGGTCAGTGAGGTCATAATAATCGGGCGTAAACGCTGCGTTGCCGCTTGGGTAATCGCTTCGTTAAATTCAACGCCTTTATCACGCAGTTGGTTGGCAAACTCAACGATTAAGATACCGTTTTTCGCGCTTAAACCAATCAGCATTACGATACCAATTTGGCTGTAAATGTTCAGAGTGAGATCTGTGTACCAAAGGCCAAATAATGCGCCGACTAAGCCAAGCGGAACAGTCAACATAATCACAAATGGGTGAATAAAGCTTTCGAACTGTGCAGCAAGAACTAAGAAAGTTACTGTGAGCGCAAGAATAAACACATAGGTCATTGCTGATGCGCCTTCATAGAACAGTTGCGACTCACCTTTATAGTCAATTGCACCATCGATGTCGTTTTCTTCAGCGGCAACTTGATTTAAGAAGTTAAGCGCTTCTTCTAGGGTATAACCATCGGCTAAGTTTGCACTTAACGTAATTGCGCGCATACGGTTATAACGATTTAAACGTGATGCTGTGGCTTCTTCTTTTAAGCTAATTAAGCTATCTAGCGGCACTAATTCGCCACTGCGTGATTTTAAGTAGATATTTGAGATATCGGTCGGGTTCGCAAAGTCTTCTTTAGTACCTTTTAGTATCACATCGTATTCTTCACCACGGTCAATAAAGGTTGTTACGCGGCGCTGCCCCAACATGGTCTCGAGAGTGCGGCCTACATCAGACACCGAAACCCCTAAATCCGCTGCTTTGTTTTTATCAATGTTGATTAAAAACTGCGGGAATGTTTCTTTATAATCATGGTCGATTCTTACCAAGCCTGGGTTTTTCTCTGCACGTTTAATAATGCGGTCTCGCCAATCGGCTAGTTGGTCGTAATCATTACCTTGCAGTACAAACTCAATAGGACGTGATGAGCCACCGCCGCCAATACCACGGCGCATAATTGCAAACGCACGCACATCAGTTACTTCGGTCATTTTACTGCTTATCTCGTCCATTACTTCCCAGGTTGAGCGCTTACGCTTATCCCAGTCAGCCATGCCAATGATAGCAACACCACCTTGACCACCCCAGCCAGGCACACGAACAAGCACTCGGCTTAATTCACCAGACTCAGAGTAAGGCATTAAACGTTCTTCAATTTTCGCCATGTTGGCTGCGTTATTTTCATAGCTTGCACCTTCAGGCCCACTCATCATGATAAAGAAAGTACCCCGGTCTTCTTTTGGCGTAAGCTCTGATGGCACTTTTTGAAATAGCATAAAGCTGGCAACACCGGCCAAAATCATGGTTAGTAGTAAGCTCCACTTACGGCCCATATTAGAAGTAAGTGAGTTACGATAAGCATTTTCGATTTTGGCGAAGGTTTTATCCATCCACTGGCTAAATTTACTCTCTTTTTCAGAAGCCTTGAGTACTTTTGAACACAGTGCCGGAGAAAGTGTTAATGCCGTAATACTAGAAAAGAACACAGCAGCACTAACAGCCATCGCAAACTCGGTAAATAAAGCACCAATACGGCCATCCATAAACACCAGCGGTACGAACACAGAGATGAGGACGAGGGTAGTGGCAATAATCGCAAAACCAACTTCACGAGCACCACGGAACGCAGCCAATAAAGGTGGCTCGCCTAACTCAATGCGGCGGTGAATATTTTCTAGCATAACAATCGCGTCATCTACCACTAAACCAATAGCCAATACCAGTGCTAGCAGAGTTAATAAGTTGATTGAGTAGCCCATAGCAAGCAAGAACATAAAGCTACCCACTAACGCAACCGGGACTGTCACAGCAGGGATAAGCGTTGCGCGAATATTACCTAAAAATAAGTAGATAACTAACACTACCAGCGCCATTGAAATCGCAAGCGTTCTATATACTTCGTCAATTGATTCTTTGATGAAAATTGATGAGTCGTAGCTGTCTTGAATAGTGGTGCCTTCTGGCAAGTTACGCTTAATTTTTTCGAGCTCAGCGCGGGCGTTATCAACCACGGTAAGCGTGTTCGCTTTGGCTTGTTTTACAATACCCAAACCAATCATGTTACGGCCATTACCACGGAACAGGCTTTCGTCGTCAGCGGCTTCTAAATGAACATCAGCTACTTCACCTAAACGCACCAAATAGCCATCTTCACCACGTTTAATTACTAAATTTCTAAAATCTCGCTGATCTTTATAACTACGCGCGGTACGTACTGTAAAATCACGGTCGATAGATTCAACTTCACCGGCGGGTAATTCAACGTTTTCTGTACGTAATGTATTTTCAATATCGCTACTGGTAATGCCGCGTGCAGCCATCGCTTTACGGTTTAACCAGATTTTCATAGCGTATTTACGCTCACCACCAACGCGCACGTTAGAGACACCATCAACAACGGCTAATCGATCAACAATAAAGCGTTGTGCGTAATCAGATAACTGCAATGAATCCATGGTGGTACTGTTTAGTACGAACCACGCGATTGGGCTTTCATCACTGTTTGATTTAGAGACCTCAGGCGGGCGAACCTGCTCTGGTAAGCTATCAAGCGCGCGGGCTACACGTTCGCGTACATCGTTAGATGCGGCATCAATGTCGCGGCTGATATTAAACTCAATGGTGATGTTAGAGCGACCATTACGGCTTGATGAGTTAATGCTTTTGATGCCCTCAATACCCGAAATGCGATTTTCGAGTACTTGGGTGATTTTAGTTTCGATAATTTCTGCACTGGCACCGGTATAGTCAGTGCTTACACTAACTATTGGCGTTTCAATATCAGGGTATTCACGCAGTGGTAGCATTGAAAATGCCACCAAACCAAAGGTGAGTAATAACAGGTTTATTACGATCGCAAAAACCGGGCGTTTAACGCTAGTATCTGTAATTTTCATGGTTTATCCCTTGATACTAACTTTACTGCCGGTACGAATTTTAATAATGCCCTCGGTCACAACTTGTTGACCATTTTCAAGACCTTTATCAATAGCAACCCAACCGTCATGACGACCAGCAACATGCACTTCTACTTTGTTTGCTACACCGTCTTCAATTTGGAATACGTAGTGTTTGTCTTGTTGAGGGATTACGGCTTTTTCTGGCACCATTAATGCCTGACTTGAGCTTAGCTCCAATGCGGTGTTTAACAGCATACCAGGTCGTAATAAACCGCTTTCGTTAATAAAGCTTGCGGTGACTTCAACGCTGCGAGTAACAGAATCTATGCGCGAGCTGATGTGGGTCACTTTGCCTGTGAAGGTTTTATCAGGATAAGCATCATTTTGTGTCATCACTTTCATACCCAGTTGTAATTGCGCTAAGTACTTTTCAGGTACTTTAAAATCAACTTTAATGATGCTGATATCATCAAGGGTGGTGATGTTGGTAGTGTTGTTAACGTATGTACCGATAGAAATTTCGCGCTTGCCAAGTAATCCTGTGAAGGGCGCTTTGATGGTCATTTCAGCAAGCTTTGTTTTTGCACTTTCAAGTTGTGCTTCGGTTGCGTCTACACGTGAAAGTTGCTCTTCTAATAACGATTTAGCGGTTGCTTGCGAGCGTGAAAGCTCGGTTAGACGGTCTAATTGGCGTTTTTCTTCGCGTAGGTTGATACTTAACTCTTTAACGGCGAGTTCTTCTTCTTGTGCTTGTAATTGTACGAGTTTTTGACCTTTACTTACTAAGTCGCCATCATTGAAAAAGATGTCAGTAACATAATCGTTTTGAGCGCTTCGTATGTAAATAGCCTGATTGGCACGTGCGCTGCCTATTGCTTCAATAAGGACTGCGTTTTCTTCAGCGGTGACTGTGTGTGCTTTTACTTGCGTTGTGCGATCGCCAAAATTTGATTGCTCGCCTTGACTTGAAGGTAAGTACAAATAAATACATAACCCTAGCAATAGTGTGATAATAAAAGGAAAAAGAGCTTTACCGGATTGTGTAGAATACATCATCGTGTTACCAGAAAATTAGTTGAGAGTAGTGTACAAAATTAGTACGTGCCACGTATGTCAGATATCTCGTTTATTTGTGAATTTGGCGTAAAAGTTAAAAGTTCGGCAAATTTGTTCCTTTTATGAGATGAAAAGAGAGGTTTTGGTGTGAGTAAAGAACCAAAGTGTAACTATTGTTTAACGATCCGAAAGATAGTTTTGGTCACTATTGTTATGTTTATTTTTTATTTTTCGTTTTATGGATAAGCAAGCCCCTATTTTGCGAGTGCGAGCCCAAGCATCTCGACATGGTATTGAATGTTTACTTGTTGGGGGTATTGGGTTGGTGTTTATTATGTTGATTAACCTGCTTAGGCCTGGTGAGATCAGCATTATCGAAATATTTTTAGCAACAAGTTGTATTGCCGCTATTTTCATTGGCTTTTTAAAGACTCAAGAACCATATTATAGTTTTACTTTTTCTGGGAAATTACTTATTTTTCATCATAAAGCTGGCAATTGGCAGCTGAATCGCGATAATTTTTACCAAAGTGGTATACCAAAAGTGCATCTAGACCTCGAATACCTTGAGTTAAACGCAGTTGGTATTAAACTCAATAATATAGATGAATTTTTAACGCAGCTCCCTCCCAGAATTGCCGGGCGATTATTGATAGAGCAACGTCATTTATTTATGCAAGTTATTAAAAATCATTGCAAAAATGGCGATTGCCCATCAGAATGGCTTATAGAAGACACGGAATACACTGCCCCAAGTGGTCAGCTTTACAAAGGATTGATTGCTATGTTTGCTAATCGCACGCAGCATTTAAGGCAATTGACTGGATATGATTTATTATTGCCTGCCAATGTTCTTGATACTGACATTTGGCAATTTAGTGCAGATTTAAATCGTTGGAAGTTAAACCCAAACAAGTTTATTAATACTCGCTTAAATAATAAGCAGTAGGTGGTAGTAAGTAGGAACAGGCTATGAGTCAAGAACGTGCTTTTATTAAAAGCGGTCGCAACACGATTATTCATAAAGATAAGAAGCTCGACTTGGTGATCGTCAATGGCGAAACTCACCCACGAATTAAAGTGACCCAAAATGGCCTAGAGCCGTTCAAAGATGAACTGCCAAAAAACCGCCGTGAAGCCAAAGAACGTTATTTAGAAATGGTTTATATTTCAAGCACTGATGTGTTTGCAGAAGAAAAGCGATTACTGTTTATTCAAGCCCTTGATGGCAGAGAGTACAAAGTAGACTACAGTAAAGTCGGTACTAAATTGTTTGTCCGTATCCACCAAGAAAGTTACCTATAACCCTTAGCTTGGCACTTAATTTGCTTATTACTTCCTTATTTGTCAGTTCCTAATAAATTGGCGTGGTTAATTTAAGGTGGTAAATATGAGATTAGTGCTTCTTACCTTTGTTGCATTAACGGCACTATCGGCCTGTGGCGGAGGAGGTGGTTCAAGTGAAACCCCACTTGCAGCGACTGTTAATGCAGGTCTTGATCAGCAAATTATCGAAAAAAGTGAGTTTACCGTTTCTGCGAAGGGCTCTCCCGCTGATGGTACGTTTACATGGCAACGCGTCAGTGGTCCTGTTATTGAAGGCTTTCCAGCACAAGGAGCTGAGCAAACACTGACTGCTCCCGATATTAAATTAGATTCAGAGCTTATTCTGAGAGTTAATTATCAAACGACGGATGGGCAACTGGTTTCTGACGAGGTGAGTATTTTTATCACCTCTAATAATCAATTGCCGGTCGCTGTAATCACTCAAATTGCCCCGGAAGAGCTGCCATCACAATATAACGACACAATCGTACTTAGTGGTGCAGAGTCAATCGATATTGACGAAAATGGCTCCGTTGACAGCTATCTTTGGAATAAACTCGATGGCCCAGAGCTCATCGTTGATAGCTTTGAAAATCAAACAATCAGTTTTACCCACCCATTACTTGAATCAAATACGCCAATTACTTGGCGACTCACGGTGACTGATGACGAAGGCGGTTCAGCCAGTACCGAGCAAACATTTACCTTAAACAAAACTCTTGAAGTGATTATTGCCAATGCCGGTGAAGATCAACAAGTAATTGAGTTTGATACGGTCACTCTTGATGCCAGTGGTAGCGAAATTGTTACCGCAACAAAAGAGTGTTTTTGGCAGCAAATGAGTGGCGAAACAGTCACTCTTGCTAATCAAAATCAATGTATTACCACTTTTGTTGCCCCTGATGTTGATACCGATACCGAGCTTAGCTTTGAAGTTACAGTAACAGACAGTAAATCGCGTAGTGACACCGACACGGTGACTATCGATATTAGCCCAAAACCGCTTGGTTTAATTAACGATACTGGCATGAGTGATTGCTATAACAATTCACAAAAAATAAACTGTAAGAGCGGTGATTTTCCAGATCAAGATGCGGATCTTGGTCGCGATAGCGTTGCAAACCAACTGGATAAAATTGGTCAGGGCGATTTAGCATTCGATTTCACAAAAATGAATGAATTTGCTGATGAACTACCTGATGATGCGACCACATTTAGTTGTGTTCGAGATAACGTTACAGGATTAATTTGGGAAGTAAAATCCCCAAGCACAGCACTGCCTCCAGCCACAACAACTCGCGCTGCGACTAACCACTATACTTGGTATTTAACGACTTCAAACGGCATTCAAGCAGGCAGCGTTCAAGGCGCTGCAAATTCAACTTGCCCAAGTGCAACATCGTGTGGTTTACAAACTTATGTAAATGAAGTGAATGCCACTGACTTCTGCGGCGGAACGAATTGGCGTGTTCCTACTTATACTGAGTTACTCGGGTTACTCGATTATGCTAAACAAGGTGGTACAAGTTTACTATCAACTGAGTTTTTCCCCAATCAGCCAAATGCAATGCAATTAAGTACTGATGGCAGTGCATTCATGCCGTACTGGACTTCACAAACTGCAGCGGATGGTACCAGTTTGTCGCAAGCTTATATCATAAATATGAGTAACGCGAATGACTTAGCTTATCCAAAAGGCAACACGGCTTTTGTGCGTTTAGTAAGAACTCCGGGAGAGTAAAATGATGAAATATCTATCTGCAGCCGTTACTTTACTGGTTAGTGTACCGAGCATTGTCAGTGCTCAGGTCTGTTATGATGCAGCAACCGAAACAACCCCAACAAGCCGCTTTGTCACGCATATCGATGGCACTGTTAGCGATATTAAAACGGGTTTGATGTGGCAGCGTTGTACTTTTGGGCAAAGCTATAATAGCGATATTGATACGTGTGAAGGCACCAGCCAGCAATTAACATGGGGTGAAGCGCTACGTGGTGCTAAAAATGCTACATTCGCTGGTTATTCTGATTGGCATGTTCCTAATATTAAAGAACTTGCAAGCATCTTAGAGCATAGTTGTGTGCAGCCTAGCATTAACGAAACAGTATTTTTATCAACTAAGCTGCAAAACTACTGGAGTAGCACATCCGGTATAACTCGCAGTGATTTAGCGTGGGTGTATCAGTTTGATAAAGGTATCAACAGTTTACATGCTAAAACATCGGATATTTATTTACGCCTTGTACGTTACGAGAAGTAACGACTAATGGCGCTGAGCCGCGCTTGTTCGAGCGCGGTTTTTATATCGGCCCCTTTAATACCTTGTGC
>NZ_JAKGAW010000029.1:0-65374 GCF_021532475.1 Pseudoalteromonas sp. APAL1
AGACAGAGGCACCAGTTGGTAAATCAGCAACGTCAAGCTCTTTGGTGGTGGCAAATTGACTATTCTCTGGCCCCCAGTTTTTGTCTTCAGGGTCATAAAAGCTAAGTGTTGCGGGGCCAAAGTCACTACTAAAACCTTGCTCTGGCTTATTAAAATTCCATACTGTGACTGCATCATCCGTTTTACAGGCGTTAAGTGTGTTATCGGTGTCGATATATAAACATTGGCTGGTGCGTGATCGCGCGTAGTTATCAAGCAACCACCAACTTTCAGCGACCATTTGGGCTTCTAAGCTTGGCAGAGTAGGAAAGAACAACCCAGTATTAAGCGCCGGGCCTTTAAATAGGGCAACCTGATAAGTGCTTGCATCGTTAATGTTATCTGGCACTAAAGAGACCCATTCAGGCTGGCTTGCAAGCATGGTTTTTAATTGGCTACCAGTCACCGCGATTTGATAAATGGCATTAAACCCTGAGGTATTTGATGGCTGGCGTTCAACCTTAAACGCGGCATGAAAGTCTTCTTGGGTTAATGTACCCGGTAGCCAGCGATCTTGTACTTGGCTTGCATCAAGCAAGACGGCATCAATAGCAGGGAACTGCTGCATAGTCGCTTTGGCTGTAATTGCAGTGAGTTCTTCTGCGGTTGGGTAATTTTCTGAAACCGCAATTTCGGTGTTTGCATCTGGGGCATAGCGACCCATGATTTCATC
Source organism: Pseudoalteromonas sp. APAL1 (assembly GCF_021532475.1). Taxonomy (NCBI): domain Bacteria; kingdom Pseudomonadati; phylum Pseudomonadota; class Gammaproteobacteria; order Alteromonadales; family Pseudoalteromonadaceae; genus Pseudoalteromonas; species Pseudoalteromonas sp. APAL1. The sequence continues at coordinate 713 of NZ_JAKGAW010000029.1, forward strand.
GATGGCGTTTTTAGTGCTTTCATCTTGGGTCGTAATGCTGGTGGTTGCGACGGTATTGTAATCAACATCCGCAAGTGTTTTGTCTTCAAGGTTAAAAGTTAAGGTAAGATCAGTCAGACCTTGTGCAAAAAAGTTTGGCTGAATAACAATGCTGCCGTTATCTAAGGTTTGATAACTTTCACCGCCATGGGTATGCCCACCAAGCACTAAATCAATGCCCGCTACATTTTGTGCAATTCGGGTATCTGTGCCTTCACCTAAGTGACTTACCATCACCATGTAATCAACATCTTGACGGTATTGGTTAACAATCTGCTCCGCCACTTCTTGCCATTGCCAATTCATTTTGAAATTAGCGATAAAATCGGGAATAGGATCGTCTTCAACTGGTTCATCAAGTTCATTCCAAGGCACTGAAGTCATGCCAAAAAAGCCAATTCGAAGACAACCAACTTGAACAACTGAAAAATCGACACCGGCAAACGGCGTATCATCGCTACCATCATATTTGGTATTACTTGATAACACGATAGCATTATCGTCATCGGCAAAATCTAGCAGTTGCTCTGGTCCCCATGCATAGTCGTGGTTACCAATCACACGTACGTCAAAGGCCATGGCTTTTATTGCTTCGACAGTGGCTAACCCTTGTGATGTTTGTTCAGCTACGGTGCCTTTTTCATAATCGTCGCCGCCATTGGTAAATAAGGTATTTGGGTTTTCAAGTTTGGCATTGTCGTAGTAACTGCGAATACGGCTAAATAACTGCTCTTTAAAGCCAAAGCGCGCGTGTAAATCAGCAACATGGATAAAGCGTACAGTTTGGTTACTGGCTGTGTCACTACATTGCTCGCCAATGGTTTTACTTACTGCAGGCACGGTGCGCGACATTAAAGCAAAACTGCCAAATTCAGTGATAGCACTGACTGCAAATCCATCGTCGCTTAGCTCAGTGGTTAGCGTTTGCCATTGCTCATCGACTAGCTGCACTATGCTAAAGGCAAGGTTAGTTTGCTCTTTTGGTAACTTAATCGCCAAACTCAATGGCTCTGCAAATATCAGATTATTGGGGCGAAAAGTATGAATTGCGGAGACAATACCTTGCTCTATATCTGTGCTTGAAGCGGTTGTTTCAGTGTAAGTAAACGTGGTATCTGTTGTAACCGTGTTACTTGTTGCGTTAAGTGTGACATCGCCTTGTGCAAATTGTGCGGAAAAACCATTTTCAACAGAAATAATTAAACCAGACTGATCAGGAGCTGTTGCGACTTCTTTTGTTGTTTTATCGCCACCACATGCTGTCAGTAATAAGCTAGTCAGAACAATGACCAGTAGTTGAGTGTTTAAGCGCACTTGCTCAGTTCCTTTGCAAACCAAATTAATATCGGAATATAGTATCAGTTTTAAGGACGCAGAGGGAATAGGGAAGAGAGAAATACCCCGCAGCGGGCGCTACGGGGAATAAATATTATTGCTTTTCAGCTGTCACTTCTAGCTCTTCAGCTAAGATGTGCTCAGTAGTTTGTGGCTCATGTTGGCCTTCAGCTCCATGCATCCAAGCGACTAGTTTGTCGCTTAGTAAGTACATGATCACTGCAGAAAGAACCGCTGTTGCGCCTAAACCAATGAAGATACCCATAGCGTTATCTAGCGCTTCTTCACCTTCACCTAGGAATGAACCTACGAAACCAGCAATCTTGTTTGCAACCGCTGTACATAGGAACCAAATACCCATAAGCATTGAAGCTAAACGTAGAGGTGCAAGTTTACTCACCATAGATAAACCAATTGGCGATAAACATAACTCACCTAGCGTGTGGAATAAGTAGAATAATACTAACCACATCATGCTGATTTGTAAGTGCTCACCTTGACCTTGTGTCATAAGCGCTAGGATCATAGTGATGAAACCAAGTGCTAAGAAAATAAGTGCAATAGCAAACTTAACTGGAGAATTAGGTTCACGTTTATCAAGCTTTAACCAAATAATGGCAACTAAAGGTGCAAATACAATAATGAAAATTGAGTTTAAAGATTGGAACCAAGAAGCAGGCACTTCAAAACCAAGTAACATACGGTCAGTGTAGTCGTTAGCAAACAAGTTCATAAGACCACCTGCTTGCTCAAAGCCCATCCAGAAGATAATGCTGAATACACTCATAGTGAAAATAACTTTGATGCGGTCAGTTTCAACTTTAGTAAGTGGCTCTTTAGTGTTTGATTCAGATTGAGCTTGTGAAAGCTTAGCCGAAGGTACAACACCAATATCGCCTAAGTATTTGTTACTTAATGCAAGTTGCATAAGTACAGAGATCACCATACCGATACCCGCTACGATGAAGCCCCATTGCCAACCCATTGCTGCTGCAGCATAACCTGCAACAAGTGGACCTAATGCACCACCTAAGTTAATACCCATGTAGAAGATAGTGAACGCGCCATCACGACGTTGGTCGCCTTCTTTATATAGGTCACCTACCATGGTTGAGATATTTGGTTTAAATAAACCGTTACCTAAACAAAGCAGTGTTAAACCAATGTAGAAAACATTTTCTTCTTGGCCAGCTAAATAGCTGTGAGGAATACCCATAGTGAAATGACCCGCAGCCATTAATAAACCACCAAGGATAATCGCTTTACGTTGCCCTAAAACATTATCAGCTAACCACCCACCCAGTAACGGTGTAATGTAAACAGCCATAGTGAAGGTACCGTAAAGGCTTAGTGCATCGGCATTTGACCAACCAAAACCACCTTCTTGCACAAGAGCAACTAAATATAATACTAAAATAGCGCGCATGCCGTAATAACCGAAACGTTCCCACATTTCTGTGCCGAACAACAGGAATAACCCTTTAGGATGCCCTAAAAAGTCACCTGCTTTAGGTAATGAACTCATATTTACTTCCTAACTCTAAGATTTTTATTGAGGCCTTATTGTTTTTGCTTTAGTCGTTCTATATTTAGAATGAGTGAACGGGTGGCCATGTTTTTTGATGCAGCTAAGATAATGGTTTGTTGCTCAAGTTTTGTACTTGAAGGAAAGGGACACACCCTTATCCTAGCTACAAGTGCGCTACAGTATACATAGACCTTATGGTGAGGGGAAGATCTTGCGACACTTCCCCTTTGTAGTGCGATAGTTAGTAGTTTGCATAAGGCACAACAGGTTTACCCGGGAAAGCCAGCTCACTGTAGACTGGATTAAAGTAATAACGGAAATACAACTGACCGTAGTTCGGCTCATAAAAATCGGCTCTATCTAGGTTAAAATAACCGCCAAAAAACCAGTGGGGCGTGAACCTGTACTCAAAGCTTGCCCCTAAGTTATACGATAAACCACTGCTGGTATCGCCCTCAAAGTAAGGCACAACACCCGTTACAGTAGCTTGTGCCTCAGCTTGGCCTTGTAAAATAGGGTCGTTCGGGAAAAACGCGATGTCGTCTGTGGTGGTGGTAGACCAAGATAACCCAGCACGAAGCCTATAAATAAAATTATGACCAACCCGTTTATCAAAAATAACAGGTAAAGATGCACCCAAGTAGTTTTGTGGGCTGTAATAGCCTCCGTGCCCCCAGGTTTCTTCACTTAAATTATACTTATATGACCAGTGCAATAAGTTAAGTCCTAGGCTTAATTCAGTGTTTCTTTCACGAATATAGCGATAATAACTACCACCCATTAGGCTGTAGCTTTGGTTATCTTTAACGTTTTTACCTTGCAAGATTTGATAGTTAGTACTGCCCCAAAAACCCCAGTCTAGGCCTAGGTCATGGGATAGGCTAAGTTGTAATTGTGTTGCTCTAACGCCACCCCACACTTGGTTGGTAAAGACATCTTCTAACCCCGCATACGATAATACTGAGCTGGTGACTGGGCGTTTATTAAACGTGACGCCATAACCAAAATCGCCTAAATCACCTTTGTAATTAACGCCCCACACAATGTCTTCGACTAAAAAGCCAAGTGGGGTAGTGCCAATATCAAAGCGCCATTGTTCATTTTGCCAGGCAAGGCCAATATCCGTGCCTTGTTGCTCTGGTTTAATTGTTAAAAATGGACAGTCAAAAATACACAGAGCCCCTTGTCCATAGCGACTGCCTGCAAAGGTTTCATCAAAGCGGGTTTCTTGGCTCGATATTGTCATCGGGTCTAGTTTAACAATTCCTGTGCCACCCCAAAGTGGAAAACCAGCTTCAATAGGTGTTGCACCAGCGCCAAGAGTTGACTCATTTTGCGTACTGGTTTGGCTGCTTAGGTTGATTGCTGCAGTGATATACGCCTGCTCATCGCGCTCGATGCTTTGCAATTGACGTTTGGCATTATTGACATACCAAGCTTCATTTTCATCAAGGGCATACAGCTCATAGTTCTGCTCATCAGTTAAATTGCTTGTTGCAGTTTTTTTATCAACGGCTGCACGGTACCAGCTTTGTGCAAGCGTAGTTTGTTGTTTAGCTTGTGCAACTGCTGCCGCTTGATAATAGAGTTCTTGGTTATTGTTTGATTTAGCCAGCAATTGCTCAGCGAGATTAATGGCACTTTGTGTATCTGCAAATTGTTCAAGTGCGGTCATTAACTGCTGTTGACGATAACTTTGCTCAGTTGAAACTTGATTAATTTGCCCAGCAATGATGCGATCAGCTAAATCATCTCTTTGCTGCTGACGAGCAAGTGTCGCAATAGCTAAAGCAGTATCCGTTGACACAGTTTTTCCTTTTGCGGTGTGCTGCTCAAAGCGAGTAATAGCCTCTTTGTTATTGCCTTGCTCGATATGAGCATTGATCAGCGCCTCTGCCAGTTCTGAGTTATCTGGGTATTGCGTTGCAAGCTCAGACAGCTTAGCAACTATATGATTATTATCAATAAAACGATTAATATAACTAACTTGCAGTGCTAACCATTGTGATTGATCAGCATCGGTTGCGTTCCTCGGCAGTTGATAGTCTGCAAACCAGCTCTCAGCAGCGTTTTTATCGTTGCTTTCAATTAGCCAATTTGCATAAGTCATATGCCAATAAGGGCTCAAGCTTGGGTCACGAGTAAGGGCTTTCTTCAGTTGCCTAATCGCATACTGTTGCTCATTAATTTGTTGCCATTGGCTGGCAAGCTCAGCTTGCATTAAAGGTGTCAATGGCTGTGCTTCTAACTCGGTAAGCTTATAAATCACCGTGGCTTTATTAGTCGCTGTATTGTTGGCAGACAGTCTTTCAAGCTTGGTATTAATGCTTAGCTGCTCTGTTAGTACATTAATTTGTTCAGTACGTGCGTTATTTGGAATGTAATCTAAGGTTGCCAGTGCGCCTTGGTAATCATTTAACGAACGTAAAAATAAAGCATGGCTGTAGCGTAGCTCGGCATCTAACGGAAATTGCCACAAGGTTTTTTTATAAAGTGCTTTGGCATGATCAACCAAACCCTGTTGTTGATATAAATTTGCAAGGTCGTAGTAAAGCCAGCTTTGGCGAGGACTTTGTTTGATTGCTACCAGTAATACATCAACCGCTTCATCAAGCTTGCCTTGCGCTGTAAGTTCGTCTGCACGGGCTCGTAATTGTTGGGTTTGTAAGAGGGTATAATCCTCAGCAACCAATGCCTGTTGCTGACGAGTTAAACCATTATAAAATTGATGGCTACGTGCATAATTACCATCAGAGGCAGTTAATTCAAGCATGGCACGCAAAGTAGGCTGTTGTAGGGGATCGTCTTTTAGCACTTGCTTATAAAGGTTCATCGCGTTTTGATATTGCCCAGCTTGTTTGGCAAGTTCTGCGCGGTAAAACAACACGGTATTAGGGTCTTCATTTAACGTATCTGCTAAATCAAGCTTAAGATCAGCCTGTTTTAATTCATTGCTACTGATGGCCGATTTAGCTTCATCTATGTATTGCCAAAAACGTGCGGTATTGGCGAGACCTTTTAATACCGTTATGCGATTTGCATCTATGCTGTATTTTTGAGCTTTTTTAAAGTACTGGTAGGCATTGGCATTTCTGCCTTGCCTTAGGTTCAGTAAACCTAGGCTGTTGTATATTTCGGGGTCTTCTGGGCGACCCTGCAAGGCGCGTTTAAATAGCGCTTCTGCCTTTGTAAAATTTCGCTTTTCTAGTTCGACACTGCCTTTTTGCCATGTTTTGAAAGCTGGATCGGCTTGTTTTTTTAGCTCCGCTTGGTAATCCTTTTTAAAATCATTAAATTGAAGTTTTCCCTTACTGCTGAGCGGGAAAGCATCTAAATACTGCTCGTAAGCGTGAAGCGTGTTTTTATCTAGAGGCATTGCCTTTAGTGTTGATAGCCATGCACTTTCAGCTTCAACGCTGTAAAAATTACTATGGGCATAATGACTTAATAGATCCAAGCCTTGTTTATTTGATGGGTTTTTACTTAATAGATGGCGCGCATAAGCAAGCTCGATACGACCGCTGTGCGGATATCGAGACATTAAGGAGCGATAGCCATTTAAAGCATACTCATATTGTTCATCGTCTTGCGCAAGCCAGTTAATATGCTCAAGCTCAAATTCAATACTTGGGTAGGTTGATTTAAATAAGCGGTTATAAATTTTCACAGCCTCAATATACTGACCTGCGCGAGCACGTAAACGAGCTTGTTGGATAACCGCCTTGTCTTCGTTATCGACCCGAATAAGCAATGCAATGCTGGCTACACATGGGTGTGATTTTTCAGACAGTTCACTCAGTCGTGAACGTGCTTTTGTCGTTTCTTTAAGGGCATACAAAACACGTATTTCAGCACATTTTACTTGGGTGTTTTGCGGCGCAATACTTAACAGCTTTTCTAAGCTGTCAGACATTAATTGCGTATCGCGCTCGACTTCACCTAAATGTATTTGGCTAATTAGCCAATCAATAGACTGAGTATTAAGGTCTTTATTTGTTGCTGCGAATGCACTGGAGCTTGCTAAAAACACAGCAAGTAGCCACTTTATTGGCATTTATTGCTCCAGTTGGTTGTTAAGGTACCGTTTTTATCAAGACTAAAACGTTTTGTCATAAAACCATTGCTAAATAGATAAAGTACACTGTCGTAGTATCGATTAGTTGTAAAGCGTGTATCCATCATTAGTGTTTGTTGAATAGCACCGACAGCTTGTGATTGATTCTCAGTTTCTAGAAGAGGCAGCATCGCAGCGCTAAATCCTGTTGGGCCTGTGCCACGAGTTTTACCGTTAATAGCATTAGTTTGTAATGGCACTTTACCAGATGCAGTTACGCTATTGGCCATGGGTTTGAACTGCTGCATAAGTGCTGTTTTGTATTTTGCATCTTTGGCCATCATACTAGCCCAAAGGTAAACACGAATAGCATTATAGCTCCCTGTTGGCGGCGCATGTTCATCATGATAAAAGCCCTTATCGGTATTGTAATTAACCCAATCAGGACTGAAACCTTTGGGAGCAGTGCTAATTAGCATGTCTGCGGAGTTATCATGTAATTGCTGCCACGGTGAATGAGGGTATAACTGGCTAAATTGGGCCAAAATAAATAATGGCGCATAACTAGGGTTTAGTTTCCAATGTGTTTCTTTCTCAAAGCCGTTTGGCCCTGGCAATAATGTGAGGCCAAGGTTGGGAATATAGGCTGTTTCTTCGCGAATAATGCGTTCAGCCATCACTGAGCTAAGTACTGCGTATCGTCTTTCATTCCATAAAATAGCAGCTTGTGACAGGGTGTAAGCAATCCATAAGTCTGAATCAGAAGCGGGGTTAGAGTCTAAAATTTGTGGTTGATTGTTTTTAATCCCCCATTGCCATGCAGGTAAGCGTGTACTTAAGTCACCCTCAGAAAGCTGCACTTCGGTCCACTCGAGTAACTTATCAAAGCTTGCTTTGTCATTAGCAAGCAATGCGAAAAAAAGTGCGTAAGACTGTCCTTCTGAAGTCGTTATATCGTATTGAGAGCCTAAATCGATCACGCGACCTTCAGGCGAGATAAAGTGGTGTTTAAATGTATTCCATTGAGGCCAAGCCGCACAGTTTTGCTCGGCTGACACATTGATAGACAATGTCAAAACGAATAGTAAAGAAGCAAAGATTTTCATTATGCGTTATCTCCTTCAGATAAACGTTTTTTCGTTAGTAGTGCCAACAATCGCCAAAAAATAAATGAAATAAGTAATAATGTAATAAGCGATAAAATTGCTAAAACAAAGGGGCGATCTGAGAGATGGAACCATATTAAAGTATGGATTGGCACTTGGCCTACATAGTACTGTTCATCCGTTTTAATCGTTTTTATACCCTGACTATTTATGATCGCTGAGCTACCCATAATTTGGACTGTTTTTTCGTCACTTAAGAGTGTGTCAGATAACAGCGTGTAAGCATCGTCGTTAGTGGCGATTAACGACACCACTGAGCGCTCAGAATTGAACGGCGATTGAAAGCCTGATATTACCGCTAATCGACCAACACTCTTTATGCTTACTTTAACTTTGTCGCTATCTTGTGTGTCGTATGCACCATTGTAGATCGCTTGATCAACAATACGTTGGCTATTATTGATTAACACACTGAGATCACTGTCTTTTGTAAGTGATTGTGTGAATGAGTCGGGCTTACCAATAATGATAATATCTTTATCAGTAAGGTTTAACTGTTCGCTTGGGAACTGAATATCTAACTGATGCGCAGGATAGCCTGTTATCGCTCCTAAGTGGCCGGTAAAATTGAGCAGTAAACTGATCGCTTTAACAGAGCTATTTGCCTCCATCAATAATGTACTTTGATGTAAGTCAGCAAATTTAGTAAACGGAAAGCCTGCATTGGCAAAAGCGCGCAAGTTTGGCATTGCAATATAGTGGTGAAAGCGGCTTACATCAATACTTGAACTACCGTCAATTGCACCAAACTCACCGCCAGCAGGTATTGCACTACATTCACCAGACTTAGAAACAGCAAAGTTAAAATCATAAGTAAGCTGATTATTTGTTGATAAGTCGAGACCATTAAGCTCAAAATCTTGTCGAGATTGGTTCAACTTTTCGTTTGCCAGTAGAGGTAATATGGTCTGGCTTGATAGGGTGTCACTGCTTTTATTACTTAAAATAAAGCCATCAATAAACTGACCGTTTATCAGCATATTTAAACGTGACAGCATGTTTGGCTCAACGGGAGTGTTACGGTAATTTAAGGTAATCGGGATACCATTTTCACGCCAAGTAAATAAGTCTGGTGCAAAGCGTAAATCAAGACGCACTGGCTGACCACGTAAGCCCTCTGACTGTAATTGGGTTGGGTAATCAATAAGCTCAGCAAATGTGACTGCGCGATCTGAGCGCACCCAAAAAGGCGCATCGTAGGCTTTTCTAAGAGGAAGCGTGTTTATGCCATCTATTGTTGCGCTTCGACCCGTCATTACTTTATAGCCAAAGACTAGACCAACAACGGCTTCTTTTAATTGTGCAGTGTCTTTACCTAATACTAGAAGTACTTTGGCGTAGCGTTGAGTCGGGCTGCTGATAATTTCTACAGTAGGTTTTTCAACATCAGGGTAATTTAACAAAAAATCAGGCTTATTGTTATTGGTGGCAAAAACAACGCTGTGCTGAGTAGGCGCGTGATTGATTTTTACTGGGAACTGCGCTTTGCGCCATTTGGCTTGCGCACCAAAAAAGCTTGATAATGTGGCAGCAGCCTCAAGTGTTTGTTCATCAGGTTGTGATGCAAATATAAAAGGTAAATTGACCTTCGTTGAATCACGGTTATCAAAAAATGGTGCTGGGAAATATTCAAATAAACTGTCAAGTGCTAGTGACTGATTATCAACTGTGATCCGGCTACTTTTACTTAGCTCAGCCCAAATGGTGGCACTGTGATCATCTTGGCAAACGAGGTCATAGAAACCGACAAGTTCAAAGCGAATTTGGTTAAAGTCCTTGATTAACTTGGGATTAAGAGGAACTTTATGCTCATATTTGTTACCAATAAGATTATTTTTATCACCGATGGGTAATACCGTCATTAGGTTTTCATTTAAGAACACTTTTAAGTGCGACACCTTGCCAATCAAAGACGGTGAATGTGTATAGGAAAAGTCTAGCGTTAACTGCTTACCTAACTTGTCTAATCGGTTTGTAAAATCAACACGGGCACTATTATTGATACCATCTAACTTGAATGTACTTAACCCTAGGCTTTCAAAGCTCATAGTCAGCGTTTCTACAGGTGCCTGCTCTGGATAGCCATCTTCAAAAATAGCTTTATTTGCAAGAGGCTCTGCACTGACGACCCACTGCGAAAAACTTAGTGCGTAAACAGTCAGCAATAATGTTGATATTGTTTTTATCATGATGATTTTAATGCTTTTATTGGTTTTTTAGGTAATAACGACGCTACAAAATTTAATATGTTTGATACAAATAGAATCAACGGTCTTAATTGATTTGGAGCATGAAATATTAAGTTTTTAAAGCCTCTTAGGCTGGTATAGAAAACATGTGAAAAACTGTATGACGGTTTGTCATGTTTGAAGTTGTCTTGCCAATCAAGCCACGCATCTGCACGTGAAAAAGTACATTGGATAAATGCTTTTTGCTTCTCTAAATCGAGCTCTTTAAGGGTTAACCCCATCAATGAATCACGGGTATTGCAGACATAGGTGTCAAACGAAAATTGTTTTAAACCACGACTCATTAATAGCTCTATTTTATCGTTTACTTGGCACAAATGATTGTGGCCTGTGTCAATACCAACCCCATTATTTGAGTAGTCGGTTACGCGAACTTTGATAGTGCGTCCATTTGCTAAGCGGATGGCAGCGGGGAAGTTGGCTTTGACTCTGTGTGAGCTGCGCACTTGCTTTGCTTCAGCAGCAACAGCGACTGCGGCACCTAAAATGATAATATTGTAACTTGCCCATAGCATGCTAATGAGTAAAACCCCGATATGAGAACTATCACCAAAGAGTAATCGCGATAGGCCATAAGCCATACCAATTACGTTGATAAGTAACAGTAATATATACGGTTTTGATATTATCCAATCGTAATGCTCTGACTTGTTCAAGCCGCCTTTTTCGGTGACATTGAACTTACCTTTATTTGGATTAATAAGGGCAACCGTTGTGGGTTTTAAAATGTACCAAGCAAGTACTGATTCATAAACCTCACCCCAGAAAGAGTATCGGTACTTTCCTTGGATACGAGAATTGGTCATTTTGACTTGCAATAATGTGGGAACAATATATAGAAAGATTGCGATAAAGGGGGCATAGATAATTTGCGCATTAAAGTAAATTAATGCCAGTGGTGCAGTAAGAAAAACAATACGCGGTATGCCCGATAAAAAGTGCAGCATGGCATTGAGGTAACATACGCGTTGCGCAATACTCAAGCCTTTGCCTAATAATGGGTTATCTAAACGGAATATTTGCGCCATGCCGCGTGCCCAGCGAATACGCTGACCTACGTGTGCAGATAAACTGTCGGTGGCAAGGCCAGCAGCTTGCGGAATATTAATGTACGTGGTTTTGTAGCCAGCGCGCTGCATTCTAAGAGCAGTATGGGCGTCTTCTGTGACGGTTTCTACGGCAAAACCCCCAATTTCTTCTAGGGCACTGCGCCTTAAAACAGCACACGAACCACAAAAGAAGGTCGCATCCCACATATCATTGCCATCTTGAATTAACCCATAGAACAGCATGTTTTCATTAGGGATTTTTCGATGATTTTTGAGGTTGCGTTCAAACGGATCGGCTGAGAAAAAGTGATGAGGTGTTTGCACCAAGCACACTTTACTATCATTGATGAACTGGCCCATTGTCATCTGTAAAAATGAGCGAGCAGGGATGTGGTCGCAGTCAAAAATAGCAATGTAGTCGCCATTGGTTACTTTCATCGCATGATTCATATTGCCAGCTTTGGCATGTTTGTTATCAGGACGAGTTAAATAGCCAACACCAATTTGCTTTGCGAATTCGGCAAACTCAGGGCGCTTACCATCATCTAAAATATAAATGTTAAGCTTATCTGCAGGCCAATCAATACTTTGAGCGGCAATTGTTGTTGGTTTAACGACATCAAGTGGCTCGTTATACGTTGGTATATAAATATCGACAGTCGGCCAACTAGACGTATCTTTACTCAATGCGATCGGTTTACGCTGTAATGGATTGATGGTTTGAAAAAAGCCTAAAATTAGCACTAACCAAGCGTAGGTTTCTGCCAGCAATAAGCCGATCCCTAATACAAGGGCAAGTGGATCGCCAAAGTTTAGTGTATCTGAATAGCGCCACCATAGGTAACGTGTTGATGTTGTGATTGCTAAAGTGACTAAGACAATCGTTGCCATTTGACCTTTTACTCGTCTCAAAGAATATGCGACGACTAAAATTAAACTAATAAATATTGCTTGTGCTTCAATACTAAAAGGCACAGTGACAAACACTGCAACAGCGAAAAAGAGCAGCACTGCAAATAACACTTTTAGATAGCGGTGATACCACAATTTTGAATCAAAAGGTTGTCGATAAGGTGCTGCTTTTGCACGCTTTACACTAAATGACCATGTGCGTTTGCAAATTCTTACTAACAGCCGATCGATTAAATTTAAATAGCGAAAAAAAGCGCTAACCTTTTGCCAAGATAGTATGTTGCTTTTATCGTTTGATGTTTTGTTTGTTACTCTAAATAAGGCAAGGTAAAACGCCTGTAATAAAATACGGACACAATTGCTAGCAGTGAATACAGGCTGATTTATATGCGGAAAATAATATGTTAGCTTTTGTTTTATTTGGTATTTACGTTGCTTGTCTAACTTTATAAATACAGAAGTTAGTAATAAAAGAAACGGCAATGTGAATGCGCCAATCAGGCTCATTTTGTGTTGGTTGTAGTAACCATGAAATTTATAAAAAACAAAGCGAACGAGCTTCTTAGTCAAAAAGAAGCTTAATATTATTCTGCTGACTCGCTCAGGCCAACTGAGTGTTTTATTGAGGTTATTTGTCATAACTTGCACGGCTTACAAGCCAGCCTGCGAGTGTTTCAAAATCGTCATTGGCAACACTGTACGGAGCACAATTGATAGCAACATTGCGAAAAGCGGTGGCTTCTTTAATCACTTCGTCTTTATTAATAAATAGCGGTGCTAGCAGCGGCAATTCCGATTGCCATAATTGTAATAGGTCGGACTCAATTTCAGAGGCTGAATGGTATTTGTTGATTAAAAAATAGTGCTGCCAAGTTGAAGTAGCCGTTTTTAGAGACTGTAATCGCTTATATGCCAAACTATGACAAATGGCATCACAGTTAACGATTTCAAGTACTATATCATTGCTATTTAGTGGATAGCGAAGCACATCGATATGCGCAGGACAATCGAATAACATCCATGTATTTTCATCACAATCAAGTTGCAATGAGTGTTTGATAATACTTGAAAAATCAAGCCCCATATTGGTTTGATTACCATAGGGTAAAAAAATGACGCCATCATTATCTTGGTGAAACTGCTCGCAAGCAGAAGCAAAATTAGCGTAATCAGTCCATCCTAAGCGGTGTTCCCAAGCTAGTCCGAAATGAAGCCCTAGATCTCCTTTTTGGTCTAAGTCTATGACAAATACAGACTCATTTGATTTTCTTAACGCGCAGGCAAGGTTTGCAACCACTGAGGTTGTGCCTGTGCCTCCTTTAATTCCTTTTAAGAAAACTCTTTTCATGATGACTCTTTAACTACTTTATTATTCTTGTGTATTGGGCATCTGCTATTGCGTTTGAAATATCGCTAATAAGAGGATACTTCTCTATTGTTTTACGATTTTTTTCGACATCTGTAATTTCGACATACTCTTGCTGCCTGCCACCAAACTTTTGCAATAAGTTGTCTATGTCGTATTGAGTTAATGTATTCGATTTAGTTACTGCAAAGTTATTCATTTAAAACTCATAGAAAAATATTTGTTTAAAAAATATCAACAAGCGATGGACATAGCCTGCATTATATATAGAATACCGCTTAAAACTAGTACTAAAGTATTTTTTAAAGGAAATATTTGTGTCATATTTAGACATAACAGGGTTAAAGGCTGCGTATTCTGATTTAAGGCGAGGGGCAAGCTATGCGTTTCTTTCACCTTTAAATAGCCAGCTTTTGGAGTTGGTTGGGCATATGTTGTCTAACAATAAAGAACCTGTATTTGTCTTGTCTGAACAAATTGATTTGTTTTTTGATAGCCAAGGCTCGGATGTTTTGTTTAATTTATTTGAGCAAGGGTTACTCTATCCGTTTCATTTACAGCATAGTAATAACGTATCAAAAAGCGCCTCTTTTTCACGAGGCATCATCCGAGAATTAAAGCACTACAAACAGCTACAAAATAGCAGTGTCTTTGTGCATTTAGACTCTGTTGTTATCGCATCACTAAGCGATGAGCAATTAATTGAGAAGCTTACCCTCTACCAAGCACTCACTAAAACTAAGGATGTGACTTTAGTCTTTTTAATTTCAGGTGCGCAGCTTGGTGAAGCGAGACAGCGATTACACGCTATGAATCGCTTTTTTGATGGTCTAGTTCATATGACAAAAGAAGCGTCAATTCGCTCGCTTGAGTATGATTTTTGGGCGCATAGAGAGGGTGTAATTGCTGGACGTACAATTAATCTGCAATTATTTAATGGCCAATTAGCACTAATAGATTCAGACGTTAATCGTACTGTAGAGAGCGATGTATTATTACAACAAGATTTAGACGAAGACGAGGTATGGCTGACTAGGAATGCAGTTCCTCAAGGTACCAAGCTCCCGGCTTCATTTAAAACGATAGATGATAATGATACTTTGTTTTCAATCAGTCTAACTAAGAAGGCGGCAACCATAGTTTTTGCTGTTTCACGCAATACAGACTTATTAGCATTAGCTAAAGATTGTTTTTCACTTCGTAAAAAGTGTGGTCGAAAATTAAAATTGGTAATACAAAATGTAGATGGTGTCATTCGTCACCAAGATGAGTGCCTATTTTTAACGCTCGGTGTAAATCTTATTTTATATAGTTTTTCGGAGCCATCACGTTTGTTATCTCAAATTCAATCAATTCAAGGGTTTCAATTTTCTAGAGCGCTTCCTCACTCATTGGATGATGTGCTTAAAGAAAGCGAAAATGTATTATCAAAAGGTTATTTGCCAATCACGAAATTTTCTGAGCAAGTATTAAAGCACAGTGATTCAGCAGCTAATTTAGGTGTCAGTGGGGTGTTTGTAAAACTTCAATTGTTACCAAGAATAGATGCTATTCATCCGCTGCATTTATTTCACGTAAAACGAGAGGGGGACATTCTTAGTTATGCAGATGGGTATATCTATTTGTACCTTCATGCTTGTCGTGAACACGATGTAGAGAATGCGATTAAACATTTGTTTAAGTTGCAAATAAGTGATTTCTTTTCATCAAAAAATATCATTGCAGATCATTTTTATATTCAACAGGCATGTCGACGTATTCACCAACGCTATGCTGACAGCGATGTACCTGATTACACAAAAGAATTGCAAAATAATGTGCGAAATATATTAGATGCAAAGCCGGCAGGTATCGCAAACTTGGATAAAGAGAAGCCTGAATTTAGAGAGCTTAGCCGGCCAATTTCAGAACAGGTTAAAGTGACCTTAAAAAGCGAAGTATTATGAGCTTAAATCAATTTTTCATCACCTTTGCTGTTGCATTGGTGTTAGGGCTCTTTGTTAGTAAAGCAGGTAAGTTACTGTTTAAAAGAGCCTTACTTTTATATCGCACATTGACATTTAGGCATGTGATATTGACCCCCTATACCCCTAAAAAGCAAAAGAAGGATAACAAGTGAGGTTGTCAGGTCTAGGTATTTGGAATTTATATTTTTTAATTAAGTTTGTATTGTTTAGCCAAGGAGCTATTTCCTTTGATCTATTTGCAAATTTAGCGTTCTTTTGTTTTCTGGTTATTTCATTTGATAAGGTTTGGTTAACACGGCTTAAACAGGCTATCAGTGTGGTCATTGGCATTGTCTTGATGTATCAGGATTCTTGGCTGCCGCCTATTTCGCGTTTAACAAAGCAAGCAGATAATTTACAAGATTTCAGTATTAGCTATTTTTTTGAAATAGCCTTTCGCTTGATCAATTTAGATTTTGTCTTCGCTTTATTTGTTGCAATTGTTTTTTATTTTCTAACTGTTAAATGGTTACGATATACCAGTTTATCAGTTGTTGGTTTTATCTATGTATACTGGCTTGGCTCAACACCTTTAAATGATAGCTCTTCACCGGTTTTAATGGCCACTAATGAAAAAGCTCAAACGCCTGTCACTGTGACGCAGAGTGCTCAGCAGAAAACACCAGATCAACAGTTAGGTGACTTTTATCAACAGCAATCGCAGCTTATTAGTCAGTTTCCGAAAGCCTTTAATGGTGAACCATTTGATGTTGTTGTGCTTAACATATGTTCATTGGCTACGGCAGATCTCAATGCAATTGGTGTAAAGCCTAGTTCACTTTTTGCTAATTTTGACATTTTATTTAGTCAATTTAATTCTGCGACCTCGTATAGTGGTCCGGCAGCTATTCGCTTGCTGCGAGCAAGTTGTGGACAAACAAGCCAAGCTGACTTATTTAAACCTGCCAGACAAGAGTGCTTACTATTTAATAATTTGGCAGAGTTAGGATTTAACACAAATGTGGCTATGAATCATGATGGACATTTTGATGATTTTATTGGCTTGATCAGACAGTATGGTGGTGTTTCGGTACCTAAACTTGATTTTAGTAATCTAAAGCCTGCTCAATATGGTTTTGATGGTGAGCCTATATACTCAGATGCTGATATTTTATCTAATTGGTCAAAAAAACATCAGAATAGTCAGCAGCCTCAAGCACTTTACTACAATACCATTAGTCTCCATGATGGCAATCAAGTTGCTGGCCGTGAGAGGATGAATAGTTTGGCAAGTTATCCGCTTAGACAGCAACGTTTATTCGATGACATTGATACTTTTATTGGTCAATTAGAAAGTTCAGGGCGAAATGTTTTGCTTGTGGTAGTGCCAGAGCATGGCGCTGCTTTAGAAGGTGACAAGCTTCAGTTTGCAGGGTTACGAGAAATTCCGAGTCCTTCTATTGTTTCTGTACCAGCAGCTGTGAAGTTTATTGGCCCTAAAATACAGCATTCTCAGTTAAACGAAGTAAATGAAACGATGAGCTATTTTTCGTTATCTGAGCTTATTAATAATGCCTTTGAACTTGATATATTCGCCGCTAAAGTGCCTGTTAAGCGTGTATTAGATAATCTGCCTACCTCTGAGAAAGTAGCAGAAAATCAAGACACAGTAATGATGTATTTTAAAAATGAACCCTATATTCAACTTGATGGTGGAGAGTGGACGAAATATCCCGGTAAATAGACAGTTTACTTAAATTTGTCAAAAATTCTTTACAATAGACTACCCAGTTGATGGGACTTAGCGTATTATTCTCATACTATAGGTTCCCGTTTTTTGAGGATGTAATGCGTTTAGATATCCACTGTGCTGACCGAATAGGTATCGCACAAGAGATTCTCAATATCTTGGTGAGTTACCAGGTCGATTTAAAAGGCATCGAAGTAGATTCGGTAAATTGTCGTATGTACGTCAGTTTCCCACCTATTGAGTTTGAACAATTCCAAAAAATTATGCCATCAATCCGCCTGATTGATGGTGTAAAAGATGTCCGTACCACTGCATTTTTACCTTCTGAGCGAGAGCATAATGAATTAAATACATTACTGCGTGCATTACCTGATGGTGTTATTTCTATTGATGCAAAAGGGTGGGTGCGCTTGTGTAATGATGCTGCTTGTCGCGACCTGCAATTATCTGAAAGTGAGGTTATAGGCGCCAACATCAATAACTTGCTGAAAGGATTTAATTTTACTCGTTGGCTTGAAGGGAAAGAGGTTCTTGGTCAAACCACACGGGTAGAAGTGGCTGGTGAAGACTTTATAGCAGATATTTTGCCTATTTCTGTACCACAAGGTGCTGAAGGAGATGTATTAGCTGGCGCGGTGATTAATATTAAGTCGCAAAGTCGCCTAGGTCAGCAAGTGAGTGCGTTTCGTCGTTACGGCCAAGAAAGCTTTGCTACCATACATAATTTTAGTACAGCAATGCGCCGTGTTGTTCGCGAGGCGCGTAAAATGGCGCAGTTAGAGGCTCCGATCCTCATAACAGGTGAAACCGGTACTGGTAAAGAGCTTTTAGCTCGTGCCTGTCATTACGCGTCAAATCGTTCTGTAAAACCATTTATTGCATTATCGTGTGCTTCACTGCCGGATGATGTCGCAGAGTCTGAATTATTTGGTTATGCGGGCTACGAAGAAAACGCAGCACCAAAACGCGGCGTTTTAGAGCAAGCTGATGGTGGTACGGTATTTTTAGATGAAGTTGGCGAAATGTCGACTCAGCTGCAAACTAAGCTACTACGTTTTTTACAAGACGGTACTTTCCGTAAAGTTGGCGATGAAAACGAAGTAAAAGTAAATGTGCGTATCGTTGCTGCAACACAAAAAGATTTACCTGCTATGGTTCAAGAGGGCACATTTAGAGAAGATCTATATTATCGTATCAATGTACTAACTCTAGAAATTGCACCATTACGCGATAGAAAAGCTGATATTGGCCCGTTAGCAGAGCATTTTATTCAAAAGTATGCCCAGCAGAATGGTCATTCAGTACCTGTATTATCGGAAGATTGCTTACGTTTTTTACAGGATTATCCTTGGCCTGGAAACGTCCGCCAATTAGAAAATGCGATTTACCGTGCTGTGTCCTTGTTAGATGATAACGAATTACGTATTGAGCACCTGCAGTTACCAACTTTTACCCATGATTTAGGTTATCTTGAGTCTGACTTTGAAGGGACCTTAGACCAAGCGGTAAAACGTTTTGAAGCAACGCTATTGCGTAAGTTATACCCTGCATACCCAAGTTCTCGTCAGCTCGCTAAACGTTTGGGGTTGAGTCATACCGCAGTGGCAAACAAACTTAGAGATTATGGGATTAACCGAAAGACTGTGAAGGTTTAATGGTAACAGCTTGCAATAATATTTAATTAAGCAAAAAAGGCTTAGGTGAAAACTAAGCCTTTTACTTTTCTATTGAATACTATTGTTTGGTACCCATATCTTTGGTGACACCATCAATGGCGATATTTTTTATACCATCGTGATCGAATTTGATCACGATACTAATATTATTGCGGGCAAAAAAGTAATCTCGGTTATCAAGGCTAATTACGTAATCACCTTTAACAGAATCACTGAACTTTCTCTTTTCAAGTTTTAAGGTGTGATCGGCAATATTCCAACTAAAGCCTTCAATGAAGCCATTATTGAATTCTTGAACCCACACTTGCTCTTCATCTTTACTAAGCGTGATGGCTACAGAGTAAGATTCTGGTAGTGACATGTCATAACTTTTATCGCCAATGGTGAACTTCTCAGCTTCTTGTTGCCACGCAAAACCAAACTTAAATGCCTTTTCGACACCCGTTGGATAGCGTAAAGAGCCCTCACCAGGAAAGTTAAAGTCAGCAAATGCTGAGCTGGTGAAAAAGCTTGCACTAAATAGAGTTACCAAACTAAATAATTTCATTAGGTTATTCTTTTTTTATACTAATATATGCACAGATTAGAGCAGATTATTCGCCTTAGCAATATGCTGTGATACACTTTGTGCATTATCAACTGGTTAGACCTTTACTGTGAACCTCTATTTTCGACTAATACTGCTGTTTTTTAAAATTAAACGTAATCGTGATTATCAACAATTATTAGATACGATTGATATTGAATTCAAAGCGTTACCAACCGATTGCGATATTAATTTCCATCTAACTAATTCTCGTTATTTAGCGATGATGGATCTTGCTCGTACTTGGATGACTGAGCGAGTAGGCTTACTAAAACATATTATGAAACGCCGTTGGTTCCCAATCGTTAATGCGACTGCAATTACCTATATTCGTGATATCAAACCTCTTCAAAAATACACAGTGAGTACGCGTTTAGTTGGCTGGGATCATAAATACTTTTATATTGAGCAAAAGTTTCACTCTGAGCGTGGTCTACATGCGATTGCTTATGTGCGTGGTGTATTTAAACGTAAGAATGGCGTTGTGAGCGTTGAGGAAATGCTTGAAGTCGCTGGCTTTAAAGGTGTAACACCTATTTTGCCAACAGAAGTGATGCATTGGAAAGAAATGTTAGAGCAAAAGAAACTAACAAATAAATGATACCAATTTAGTGATTAATAAAAAAATGCCAGCTTAGCTGGCATTTTATGGCTTTAAACTCAGTTTACTTCATGCAAACTGCTTCACTAACAAATGTTAAATCGCTTACATGTGACGGGCCTTCCATCACGAATGTCGCTTCCGCTGTGTTTTGATCTAAGGTATAGATTTTCGCATTCTCACCGTTTTCTCTACCTGAAATATAAATTGTACCATCATCAGCAATTGCAAGGCCTGATGCCCAATTAACACCGTGCTCACCGACTTGGGTTAATTCAAAACTACCCATATCTAAAGTATAAAGTGCTTTACCTGTTAAAACGTATAGCACGTTGAAGTCACTTGAGTATGCAATGTCGCCATCAGAGAAAGTATCCCCCTCATACGAAAGCTTCCCTAATACTGTTTTCGCACCTGTTGCTAGGTCAAAATCGTACATGTATGTTTTGCTTGTAGCACGTAAAGATAGGCCATCCGGGGTTACCGTTGAGCGATAAATCGGGAATGATGTTACATCTGCAACTTCAGCTTGTGTGTCAGTGGCTAAATCTAGGCTGTAGATTTTTGATGCTTTACTGCTGCTATCAAGCTGCTCCATGAAGTAAAGCATACCATCTTTGCTAGCGATATTTGATGCCGTATTGTTAAGGCCAGCAATAATCGACACAGCGCTTGACTCTGGATTAAAGTG
This sequence comes from Pseudoalteromonas sp. APAL1, assembly GCF_021532475.1. Taxonomy (NCBI): domain Bacteria; kingdom Pseudomonadati; phylum Pseudomonadota; class Gammaproteobacteria; order Alteromonadales; family Pseudoalteromonadaceae; genus Pseudoalteromonas; species Pseudoalteromonas sp. APAL1. The sequence continues at coordinate 21,661 of NZ_JAKGAW010000029.1, forward strand.
ATAAACGTAGCCCTCTGTTTCTGAGCCAAAGTTGTTGATGCCGTATAAACCGGTAGTAACAGCGCAAGGTTCAGCAATTTCTGTAACAACAACATTGTCAATAAAACCACCAATACCTGCATAACTACCCGTACCTGCTAATGTAATTAGTGAACTTCCATCTGTCCCTTCAACTGTGTAACTATACTTAGTCCAACCACGTTGAGTTGTGGTTAAGGCTTCCAATAATTCACCATTCCAAAGCACCTCAACATCATTAACACCTTCGGTATTATCTACTCGGCCAGAGTAATAGAAGCTAAATTCATATTGTTTACCAGCTTCTGTAGGTATCTCTTGAAAAGCGCTATAAGCACCAATTGAATTTAACTCTAAGTACTGCTCACCATCTTGTGCGTCAATTTTACCTAAAGCAGATGATTGCAGTTCAAGCCATAGGTTTTCATTGGCAGTCCAGTTTGTTAAATTTTCAAAAAATTGATAACGGCCATCAGCAGCAGTTACCCTGTCTGCTTCGAAAGAGCCATTTTGAACTAAGTTAGTTGCTGGGTTTGTAACTTCTATAACAGATATATTATCTACTAATCCACCATAGCCGTTTGCTGCACCGGCACCGGCAATTGCGATTTCAGATTTTGTTCCTGTAGCTTCGATAGTATAGGTGTATTTTTTCCAACCTTTTTGACTACTATTTAAAGCTTCTAATAATCTACCATTCCAATATACTTCTATATTATTTGTACCTTGTGCACCGTTAACACGTGCAGAATAATAGAGGCTAAATTCATATGTTTTACCAGGAGTTGTTGTTATTTTTTGAGAGATACGATAATTTTTTGTTGAGTTAAGTTCTAAATACTGATCACCATCTTGTGCTGTCATTTCCTTTAAAAGGTTGGTTTGAACTTCAAAATATACACTTTCACTGCTGCTCCAATTTGAAAGTTCATTATAAAGCTGCCAAGTACCAGATCTTTCACTTATTTCATCAGCTTCAAATGAACCATTCTCAACTAAATTAGTATTTGAAACAGCAAAAGTTGATGCGATAGCTAAAGGTAATATTGCTAGTTTTGATATTTTTTTAATCATGATTAACCCATTTATATTTGGTTTTATTTATGTATGAGTTAATTTTATTTTAATTAAAGTGGTTTTCAATTGTTGTTTGTGTTTTCTTGTTTTGGCTAGGTTTGTAATTTTGTATGTTATTGAAAGTTATAGGTTAAGATGCTCCTAGGAATTTTCATATTATTTTTTGGCTTTGTTTTATACTTTACTATTGTTTTTATTTTAAAGTTTAGTTTGTTTTTATTATTTTGGTATTCATTATTAGGGTTTTCTTTAATGCTATTTAAAAGCTTGTTTTTTCTTTTTAGTTTCGCGAGATAAAAAAATGCCAGCACAAGCTGGCATTTTATGGCTTTATATCAATTTACTCGAATGAGCAAATTGCTTCACTAACATAAGTTAAATCATTAACATGTGCAGGACCATCCATTACAAATGTCGCTGCAGCAGTATTTTGATCTAGAGTATAAATTTTTGCGTTTTCTTTGCTTTCACGGCCAGATACATAGATCGTACCGTCATCCGCAATCGCAATACCAGATGCCCAGTGAATACCATGCTCACCGACTAATGTTAACTCAAAGCTGCCTTCATCAAGGGTGTATAAAGCTTTACCAGTTAGTACGTAAAGCACATTATTGTCACTTGAGTAGGCAATGTCACCATCAGTGAATGTATCACCCGAGTATGTTAACTTTCCAACGATGTCCTTCTCACCGGTCACTAGGTTAAAATCATACATGTAGGTTTTACTTGTAGCCCGTAAAGTCTCGCCACCTGCTTTCACTACAGAACGGTAAATAGGGTATGAAGTGGTATCAGCAACTTCTCCTTGCACACCACTTAATAGATCATAGCTATGAATCTTTGAAGCTTTCGTTGTGCTATCTAATTGTTCTACGAAGTAAAGCATACCACCATAACTTGCAATATTTGATGCAGTATTAGACACGCCTGAAACAATGGTTACAGCATTTGACTCTGGGTTGAAGTGGTAGATGTAGCCTTCGGTTTCTGAACCAAAATTATTAATACCATATAAGCCTGTAGTAACTGGGCAAGGCTCAGGAACTTCAGTTAAAGAGATGTTATCAATATATGCACCATATGAATCAGAGGTTCCCGCACCAGAGAACATTATTTCAGATGTACCGCCAGTTGCTTCAACAGTGAAGTTATATTTTGTCCAACCTCGAGTAGTACTGTTTACTAAAGCTATAGAGGTACCATTCCAAAAAACTTCTGCTTTATTTGTTGTTTCATTTCCTTCTGAACGAGCAGAATAGTAAAAGGTTAACTCATATTTTTTACCTGCTTGTGTCAATACATTTTGTGAGATGCTGTAATTTTCTGTTGAATCAAGCTCTAGGCGTTGCTCACCATCCTGTGCTAGTAAGCTCGTTTGTTTGTTTGTTTGTATTTCAAATTTAGCATTACTGCTTCTAGTCCAGCCTGGAATTTGATCAAATAACTGCCATTCGCCGTTATGATCGGTTACAGGATCAGTATTTTCGAAAGAACCATTTTCTACCAAATTTGTACTAGACATTGCAATGCCAGATGCGATAGCTAAAGGTAAAACTGCTAGTTTGGTTACAAATTTTTTCATGACATTCTCCGTTATGTATTAATATTAAAATTCTAATATTATTCGGCTCTTTTTCAAATGTATATTAGTCTTTTTATATTAAGTGTTGACGAATTTAACTGTTAACCTGTTGACTTTTATTGTGTTGTTTTTATCTAGGAAATTTCTTATTTTAAATTTTATTTTTTTTGATTTATTTTTTGGGTAGGTTTTTTGTATTTGTTTTTTATTTTTTCTAGTTAAAAAGTTATTGCTTTTTTCGAGGTGTTTTTTCTGAAGGTCTTATTTATTGTTTGTTTTATTTTTCAGATTTGTTACGCGTAATTTTAAATCAATGTTGAGGAGAGGTTTTTATATAAAAATGATGGGATGTTGAAATAATGCCAGTATTAAACTGGCATTAAAATATCAAATGTATTTATTCAACTGAGCAAACTGATTCACTAATGTAAGTTAGGTCATTCAGATGTGCAGGACCGCGTAATACAAAAGTTGCTTCAGCAGTATTTTGATCTAGCGTATAAAGTTTCGCGCTTTGACCACTCTTTCTGCCAGTAACGTAAATAGTACCATCATCGGCAACTGCTAGGCCTGATGCCCAATTTACACCATGCTCACCAACTAAAGTTAGTTCTAACGTGCTTTCATCTACAGTGTAAAGTGCTTTATCAGTTAATAGGTAAAGTACGTTATTATCATATGAATAAGCGATATCACCGCCGGTGAACTCTTCACCTTCGAAGCTAAATTTACCTAATACTTCTTTCGCCCCAGTTTCAAGGTTGAAGTCGTACATGTAAGTTTTGCTTGTTGCACGCAAGTTAAGTCCATCAGGAGAAACTGTCGAACGGGTAATAGTGTACGAGTTAGTATCTGCTAGTTCGCTTTGTGTATTTGTTTCTAAATCAAGACTATAGATTTTTGAATCTCTAGTTTCGCTATCTAACTGCTCCATAAAGTAGAGCTTTCCGTCTTTACCAGCGATATTTGCAGCAGTGTTAGTAACACCAGCAATTGGTGAAACTGCAGATGTTTCTGGATCTAAGTGATAAATGTAGCCTTCAGTATCAGAACCAAATTTATTAATCGCGTATAAACCAGATTTAACTGAGCAATATTCTGCAACTTCAGCGACAGATACATTGTCTATAAAGCCACCGGTACTACCACCTGTTCCAATACCTTTTAGGGTGATTTCTGAACTGGCTTCACTCGCTTCTACAGTAAAGCTGTATTTTGTCCAACCTTTAAATTTAGCATTAACAACGCCTAAAGATTCACCATTCCAAAATACTTCAACTTTACTAGCTGTGTCATCACCAGAAACACGTGCTGAGTAATAGAAGCTAAATTCATACATTTTACCAGCTTCTGTTGATACAACTTGAGACACGCTATATTGTTGCGTAGAGCCAAGTTCTAGGTATTGTTGGCCATCTTTTGCTTTAAGAATACCCAAACTATTTGTTTGTACTTCAAAGGGGGCATTAGCGCTGCGTGTCCAACCTGTAATTTCATTGAATAATTGCCATTGACCACTAACAACTTCTGCTTCAAATGATCCATTTTCAACAAGATTTGTGTTTGCTACAGCAAACGCTGAGGCAACCGCTAGTGGCAATACAGCTAACTTACAAACTAAATTCTTCATAAAATATCCTTTCTTTGATTAGATAAAGTGTTTTTATCTTCTTTATTTTCATCCTTTATATGAATATTTTCAATTTAGGTACAAGGTTTGTTTGTGGGTTTTACAGGCTTTTCTAATCTAAGTTTATGATAGTTTTATATTTCTTAATTTAATAGGAAAATTCTGATTTTTAATGTGCGTTTTGCTCTTGTTTAAATTTTAAATAATTAAGTTTTATATTGTTTTAATATAATCGACATAAAGTTAGTCTTATTTCGATTTCTTAGTAAACCACCCTGAGCTTTGGTTTCGATTCATCTCACTAAGTAATTTTATCGCTTTTTCTAATGTTATGCGTTTTTCAGCAATATCATCATAAATTTGAATAGCTCGCTTTTTACGCTTAACAGCAGCACCTGCATCTAAAAATGATTCGATCATTTGATTTAAATAACGAAGTGCACGAGGTTGCGAACTCTCTTCGTTTACTGACGTATTATCGCTAGAAATTTTTTCTTGAAGAGCTGTTATTTCAGCTTGGCAAAACTCATTTTGTGCAAGCTGGCTTTTCTTAAGAGTAACTAAGTTTTGCTTTAAATAATCTATTTCTAATAAATTAAATGATACAATCATATTTAAATTTGTTAACGCCGTTCTAAATTCTTTTGCAGAGCAATGTTTGCTCAGCATTTTTGTTATAGTTTGAGATACCTTTTGCCACTGTTGCCAAGCGTATACGTAATTTAATCCCGCTCCCTTAATATTTTGCATGCCCACAATCACTTGATGGGTATTCGGTAAAGCTAGGTTTGCAATAGCTTTGGTTATCTCATCTGCGGATATGTTGCTGTCGTCAAGTAGAGTAACTTTTGACTTTGTGATTAAAATTAATCGCTCTTTTATTTCATCCCTGTACTTTTGCATATCACCCTTTAAAGAGTCTAAAGCTATACGCTGATAGTAGTGGCGCAGGGTATAGAGAATAGTCGCGATTTCTTGAGATGAAATGTCTCCGGTGATTTCTTTTATACAAGACTTATTGACACTTCCTTCGCTTAGGGTGAGAAGGTTTTCTGCTATCATGTTGCCATAAGCACTACTTAGCCGCGCTTTTACTTGTGAGTCTGTGAGTAGGTTAAATTGCTCTAGTAGTGTCTCTAAGTTTTCAATATCATTAATTTCAATTAACTTATCGACTCTCTCTGTGAGCGCAGCCAAAAAATAGCTATAAAATCCATCTACATTGCTACCAATCACTACGATTCGGTCAAAGCGGAGATCATTGCTTAATATTGAGGCAAATACCTTTGAACGTGCAACACGGTCATTACGGTTGTTAATTAGTGCGATGACCTGAGTTTTAGGATCGTCGTTTAATTGATATATATTGAGACGTTGCCAATTTTCTAATGTTGCTAATCGCTCGTTTGCGGACATGCTATTTACGAATGATTGGCTTATTGTCGCAATTGGTGCTTTGGCAAAATGTTGTAATACACCTATATCTGGAACAATTCGTGCTGATGTTTCTTTAAATACATAGTCTTTATTTAAGCCTATATGCTCGGCCATTTTACAAACCAGTGCGATGTTGGCTGGGTGCTCTTGGTATGGATAAAGAGAGCGTATGTCCTCTGTTATTTGTAAGCTATCAGCCCAATGTACTTGAATTAAATTTGAGTTCTTTTGTTTCGCATTTAAGTCAAGAATTGGAGCCATATTTTGTTCGCTGGTGAATACTAGGCTATTTTCACCAATAAAATGACTTGTTTCATTTGCGACATCTATTCCTGTAGGTCCTAAAATATCCTCATGGTCTGGATAAGCATTGGTAATCGTAGAGAAATTATCATTCATCCAGTTTCTTAAAATTTTCACGTAACGTGGGGTTAACCCCATACATTCCCAAAGAAATACATCAGCTTTCACGTTTGTTGCAAAATGAAGTACATCACTTTGTTCCCAAATACTCGCTTTATCAAAAGGTCTGAACAATGGAATTTCGAACTGCTCTCCACTTGCTCTTGTATAAATAAGTGTAGCTTCACAACCTGTTGTTTTACTTATTACTTTTAAGGTTAAACTACTAAATAATGCAGCTTTTAAGCGTTCAGTTCCTGATTTACCCCGGGTGCCCCAGCCACCGATTGAAACGGGGATCTTTGCTCTATCCGATTTTATTTGTTTACTTATCCTAATATGGCGCGCCCAAAAGTATGTAGAAAAAGCCAAAACAAAAAAGATTAATTGGCCAATACTATTTTGATAAAGTGAATAGGCATACTCTTTAAAACTTGCCCACATATTGAATAAAAAAGGCGTTATAGATAGTTTCTTATATAAATTGGCAATACTTGATTCCACTGGAAACTCTGCATCAAGAACAGACCCATATTGCTGAAATTCAAGTACAAAACCTTTACTTCTTATGAGATCTAAGAAATCTCGCTGTTCAACCTCTGAACCATTTCGTAGATCATCTAATTTTTCAAAGTTGAATGAAATCCAACTATACGCATACATACGTTTGAGTATGTTAGAGGGTGGCGTGATAACTAAAATACCATCAGGTGTAAATGATTTTGCAGGTGTTTTTAAGTTATCCTGCGACAAAATACTTAATAAAAAATCAAGCATGGGTAAGTGTGGTCGAGCGCTGAACTGCTTATCATCGAAGCGAGGCTCGCCAGGCACTTCTGTTTTGCTGATCTCTGCAACAGTGCAGCTCGGGACGTGCATAAATGCACTTGGCTTTCTAGCTTGTGTATGATTAAAACTTTGGCGTTTTCCTGTGCTTGGGTTTCTAAATTCGTGCCAGAGCCGCCAAAAGCGGAAACCACGCTTATATCCCCTTGTTATTAGATAGCTTTTACTTTTTTCTTTTACGTTGAAGGCTTCATTATTTTGTGCTTGTTTGCTTAAAAGTCGGCCAAGTAAATCTTGCTCTATCTCCTTCGAGCTTAAATTTATATCTAAATGAGAGTTTAAATTAAATTCGATCTCAGCAACTTGTTGCTGATACATAAAGCTGACTAACTGCTCTCGAACACGGGTAATAACGCGTCTGACGGCAATACTTTGTTCATTCTCAAGTTGTTTATTTAATACATTAATAAATGACTTAAATAATATATCTGCTTGATTTTGCTCTTCACATTCAACTTGTAAATTAAACATGATCCGTGGCGTAAGCTCCAACAGCAATCGTTTTTCTGCAAAGCTTTGTACTTTTTTTAACTGTTGGCGCCATATATGAAACGATTGTAGCTCTTCGGTAAAACGAGGATCTGTTAATTGCTTGATGAGAGTCAGCCTTACAGCTTGTTGAGTTTCTTTTTGTAAGCGAACCATTAAAAGCTTGATAGCAAAAGGCCACGGTAATAGTGGACATTGTTCAATAACACTCTGTCTTACACGGGGATAGGCGTGTTTTGCAAGCAAGATTAATAATTTATAATTAGCCTCATTTAATTTTGGTTGTTTACATATAATTTTTGAAAAAGATGTTAGTAGAAACAAATGTTGTCGTTCTACTTTAGCATTTGGCAAGACATCTAAATCAATTTGTGAACGCATAAAATAGCGGGTAAAAGTGGGTCTTAAATTGATCAGGATCTCTAAAATATCCACTTTGGCGGCATGAGGTGTTGATTGCTTCTCAAGAGAAAACAGTAGTAGCTCAACAAGATTGGAATCGAACTTAGTTTCGCCGACATATTCACTAATTAAATTAACTTGGTTGGCAAGAGCGCGAAAAATAGAGTTACGAATTGCTTCATTCTCAGTTTTTTCTAATAAACCTAAAAAGAAACTTTCTAAGTTAAGTGTTAACCATGATTTAGTTATTTCTCCCGAGTGAATGCGTAAATAACGATTAGTTAGATCACCTAGTTTACCTATTAAGAATTTCAATGATTGCTCAAGCTCAGAGACTTTATCTTGGTATCGGTTTACGATGGCTCCTTCATCAAACCAACGGTGAAATGCCTCTTGATCCTTTTGCAGTTGTAATTTGCTTGCGCCAAGCGCTGCTGCATAGTCTAAAATATGAAATTGTCTTTCCGCTTTTAACTCAGCATGATTTAAACGTTCAATAAAGCGTCTGTGATCGCTATCAAGCTTGGTCAATTGATTTTGTAAGGTATCTATTTTATGAGTTAAAAATGCAATGGCTTGCAGTAATAGCCAGTCATCTTCGTCATAATCTTCAGGCTGATCCTTGATTAGCTCCCATTGACTTAATTCATCTACGAGTTCGCGGTATTTTTGACGATATAAATCTAACCAGAAACTGGCAATATCTGCGAAAAGCAAATTTTCAAGGCGTTTTGTAAGTCCGTTACTACTCATAGTCACTGTGCTCAAGCAAATGATTTAACTGAAGTGTTGGGAATATAATTTCATCATGTGCAAAAGGGGCAAAACCTGTATGCTGATTATTACCTGATGAAAATTCGATACTTATATTGTGGTTATCCCATACCCAATCCTGTTGTAATCGAACCTTTAACCAACCATGCGAGAAATCACCTAAATTAATTTGCGTTTGCCAAGCAAATTGTGTGATGTATTGCCAAGTGGCTGTAGCACGGTTTTCATCTTTAAAGCGGTAATAACTATCAATGCCGAGTTGGAAAATATGGTCATGATAATATTGGTTCCAGCTTGTGTTGAAGCGTAAATAATCTAGGCTTGTCCAATCATCATTTGAACTGGATGAAACACTAAAATTTAAATAATTGTCGACCCAAGGTTGATAGCGGTATTGATAAAACCCCTGCCAACCTGATGCATGGTTTTCACGATAAAAATTGAACACACTTGAATTAAGTAAGTCGTCACGGAGATAATCGTTTAAATCAGCGCTGCTATAGCGAATAAATGGTGACAGTTGCCATTGATGCCGATGTGTTGAGTCACGTTGCCATTTTTGCCCAACATAAAGGCTGCCATCAAGAGCATATTGACTGTCAAAGCCATCATGACCTGGTTGCCAGCGGCTTTGGAGTTGCGCACCCGCATACCAGGGGGTTGTATCATCTTGCCATGAATAATAGCCATTAAGCGCCATTATGTCTGTCTGGTTTTCACTAAATGAATAATAGCCTTCTAATTGATACCAATTGTTTTCGTCGTTAATACGTAAGCGAGCACCAACATCAATGTCTCGTCGCGTTGGGATATTTTCAGCGCTCTGAAATATTTCTTGTTGATCGTAAAGAATGAAAGCTTGCCAATTTAAATCATCACTTTGAAATGATGTTTGCTCACTTACTATTTTTTGCTGCTCAGGTGCTTGATAAGTGACTAAGTCTGGCAAAGGAATTTGCGCTTGAGTAAACTCTGAAATCTTATTGTTAAGATCACTCAGTTCCCATGTATAAAGGCGTACATGCTCAAGCTCAGCGGCTTTGACTTCAATTTTTCCTGCTGGGTGGAAAAATTGACGTTCGTTACGACTGTAGTTATTCATTTTCTCTAATTTAATCAAGCGATCTGCATTCAACGTTGCCACTAGTGGTGTGTTAGGGACTACAGAATAAAATAGCATGGTTGTGGGTAAATCTAACTTTCTCCAACGACCTGCAATATATTGTTGTGCTTCAACTTTTAGTTGCTGAGATAAATAGGGATTAAGCCAGTGAAGGGCAATAATGTTATTATCTAGCTCTTGTTTGTTAAATGTAAAAGGAATGCTCTGCTGCTCGGTAACTGACCATATTTTTAAATTGTTAGCGAGTTTTATGGATAAGTTTGCCACATTAGCTTGAGCCAGCTCTGCAGTAGAAAAACTAAATACGAAACGAATTTGTTCTCCCTCTGTTTGAGCTAAATCTATGTAAAGTGTGTGGAATGGTCGAATCAATAATCCTTCATTATTTTTTAAATGCGTTTTGAATTGGTTAAACCTATCAGCAAAGCTAGTTTGTGCAGAACTTTGGATATCGAAAAGGCGTGTACCAGCATAATCTACAAGACTATCTAGAGGTTGCCAGTGACCAAAACTTTCTATTCTATTTTGTAAAAAGGTCAATGAAGCGGAGGCGGGTATTGCAGCGATCCGCTGTAATAGTTGCGTGTATTCATTATTGTTTAAACGCTTTTTAGATAATAAATATAGGCCATTAATTAACAGCTCACGTTGTGTTGCATCATAAGCATAAATTAGCGACATAATATCGCCTGTGATTACTTTGTTCGTAGCATCAGAATAATACTCAAATCGTGTAAATAACGAATCAGTGATATCTTTGATATCTAGAAAGGTCTTCTGATCTGCTGATAAATTAAGTGTTTCTCCAGCTTGCAGACTAACGATCATCGTTGAAGAAACAGAGGCTGCCTGTTGGCTTTCAACGACCAATGTGTTTGAAGGTATATCACTAAAGATTGGTATTAATTTATGCTGGTATTCACTATCAGCCATTAACCATGCGGTTTGATACTCGCCATTTTGCTTGGCTTCAGTCCGTGCACTTATGCTCAGGTGGACTGGTTCTAATGCTGTATATTGCCAAGGCATATGTTGAGAGAGTACGGTGTTTTGCAACTTCCCTTGTGAATTTATTAACGTTTCTTGCGCACCAGAAAGTAATTCATACTGTTTATTTTCGGCTTTTATCGTAGAGCTCAAACTATGGTAGTTTAGAGCCGTATAACTTTGTTCGGCAATCTGAGTTTCTTCTGCGTGATGTGCAAGCCAAAGCGCAAGTCGGTTTTTCTGTTGCTTAGTTGCAAGTTCGATCAGTATATTTCTGCACTCGCTTAATATATTTAGGTTACCAGCACATAGCGCAAACAGTTTAAGCTCTTGCTGTTCGGCTTGATAAGTTTCTAATAGCGATCTTAATGCAAACTGTTGCAATTCCTTTTGTTGCGTACTTTTATATAGTCCTTCTAAATAACTCGTAGCAAGATGAAACTGGTGTTGTTCACGTAAAATATCTATTTTAACTTGCCATGCTTGCTCTGCGACTGATGGATCGGGGTTTTGCGTTAATGGTTTTAAAAAGGCAAGTGCATCTAATGGTGCCGATTTAGCTAAATCCTTAGCGGTTAGCATAGATTGCTGCCAATTTAGTAACTTAACTTTTCTCCTTGCTGGCGCATAGGGCTGTATCATCGCAAGATAGTCACTATATAACTTTCTTAAGTGGTTAGTTACCAGTTGAGCTGTGATAGGGCTGTTCTGATCAAGAGCTCCAGGTTGTAAGTAGAGTACTTCGTTACTAGGAAAATCAGTGAGTGTTCGAGCATAAACTGCAAACTCAATAACGGGAACGTCGTCAGTAGTTTTTTGAATTGTCATGGTTTTGTGGTTTACAGGAACTGACACACTAATCGTTTGGTAGTGTTGTGTTGCCTTGATATTTATTAACCAGCTCATGCCGCCAGCTGTTAGTTTTAACTGACTATCTTCATCGCTTCGAGCTACAAATGTAAGCCAAGGGGTTGCACGTTTTTGACTCGATAAGTCATAACGAAGGGGGACTTGAGAAAGTGATGTAATATCCCTAACTTGCTTATTAATGCGAGGATAAAACTGATCATCAACTAATCGTTGTTCTTCAAGCTCAGTGATTAGAACACTTTTTGATGATGTAGAGGCATGCACTACGCTGCTGCCTTTTAGTAGAGTCTGAGTAGACATTAAAGAAAGCAAGTCATAATGGCGTTTTACAGCCAAAGGCTCATTGTGCGTAAATACGTCATCACTAAAAACGTTGAGGGAATATTTATTGTAAACTGATTCCATCGCGTCATTAGCGGTTTCTAACCAGTAAGGAAGCAGCAACTTTTCCTTGGTTTTGTTAGCTGTAGTGTCATCGAATATAGCTCGATGGCTTTGTGTTATTTTTACGTAAGCATCTGTGTGGCTTCTTATCGTTAAATATTGCCCTGCATTAATGGCTAAATAGTCACTATTTACCAGACCTACTTGTTGATCTTGATATTCAAGAGCTTGGTTATTAATGATGTTTACTTTTGCTGTGAGTACTTCATCAACATAGGCATACACAGCGCCGTGGCGCTCCAGTGATTGCATATTTTTTCTAACAGAAAGCTTTATTTTTTTAGCATCAGGGAAGTAAAGAGTAACTTCTTCGCCTTTATCGAATTTATAAAAACGTTCACTGCCTTGCCTTGAAGAGAGTAATATTGAAGGTTTGGCAAGTTTTAATGCGCGTTTAAAGCTATCAATTTTTGTTTGATAGTGGCCAACTAAAGCTGAAAACTCAGCCTGTTCATCCTGACGGTTTTGAATTGCCACAATACGGTTGTGGCCTAAGGCCGGAAGTTGGCAGCGGTTATTAGAACACAGTAAGTCTCGTTCCAGTTGTATCCGTTGTTGAATATATTGTGTGTTGCCTACACTCATAATGAACTTATCTAACAGTTCTGAGTTGATCTCCAACCAATGCCCTTCAGGTAGCCATAAATATTGGTGTTCAAAAGAATCAACTTGTATCTTTTGTGTCGTTGCCAGCACATCTAATTTAGGTGAAGTTTTTAACCAAATCGGCGGCTGAAGTACTGCATGTTCTTGCTGTTCAGCATGAGCAGGTTTGAAGGCTAGCAGCGTAAGTGTTATAAAAGCGATTATGAAATAAGGCATTGGCTAAACTGCTTTAAAAGTAAGTTATTGGTAATTAAGCGCTCTCGTAGTTCGCGACTTAACTCGATATGGAAAAAGTGACTATTCACAGGACCTAGCGAATTAAGAATGTTTTGTGTACCTCCTAGTTCATATACATCCTGCCCATAAACTAGGGCATTTACATCAAGTTTAGAATTCAGGCATTTAGAGATGTGTAAGCTGCGTTGCGATGCATGTAAATGGCCTTCGCTGATGATGATATCTGCTTTTCGTCCTTGCTCTGTAGTGCGCTTTTCCTTTGCAAATCCATGGATTTGATAAATTGAAAATGTTTCAACGATTTTACCGTATGCCAGAATGAAGGCATTACTACTGCTATTTTGGTATTGACTAAAGTCTATAATTTTACCTTGGAGGTCGCGGCTGCTTCTATGCTTAGTATTCGTCAACAAAACTTGGCACTCACTAAACAGAGCTTTAGCAATTAGTAATGTATGCTTGTCAAAATATCTATGCGGTGCATAAGAAATACAGGGTTTACCTTTTGGCTTAAAATGTATTTCGCCACCTGAAATTAAAGATTTCTTGGCATACAACACACCCTCACTAAAAGTAAAGTGCTTAGGGACTTCATCTTGGTTATTGAGCCAAGCATGCAAGGTTAATGTGAGTTGCTCAAAATCACTCTCAACACTTGTTAACGGAGTAAATAATAATGCAAAAACAATAATAAAGTTAAAGTTCATTATTCCACCATCTTACTTTTTGCTCCTGCATTGGGTACTCTTCAAGTATAGACAACCAAATTGTTTCTGAAGAACTTAAAGTCACATACTGCAGTGTCTCTATATCATTAGCTAGATTGAGTGTAACGCTCGGATAACTCGTTATTTGACTTTTTTTAGGGTGGATCAAAAAAGACTTTAATAATTCAGAGTTGTGAAGTTGGAAACTTTGCTTCGCAATACTGTATTCACTTGTAAGCCCAAGCTTGTATTTTGCAGAATGCGAAATGTTTAAAGTTACAGGTTCATTGCTTTGGGCACGAAATACTTTAAAAACAATGCTAATTGGACGTTTCTTTTTATCATATGATAGCTTCACTGGTTTATTTTTAACCAATTGATAAAGGCGCTGTTTTACCCATGGGCGATGACCATACCAATTTTGATAAATTACACTGGCTTCGTTAACTAACTGCTGTTGATCAGCAAATGAGATGTCATCAGTTTTAAGCTCTTTTGCACTGTTACTATTTAATCGAGAGATTAAGCGGTTATCATTTGAGCTAGCAGAGGGAATAGCCTGATTTTTATCATAGAGTCCAAAATTAAACTCCTCTGCAGGTTGCTGTTCCTCATAGTAACGGTTCGGGCTTAACGCAAGAGCCACATTTGATAGTGGTAACAGATTGAAAAGCTCTTTAGATTGGTAATAAGTTGTAGTTTGCTCAACATCTGGAGGCGGAGCAAATGTACGAATATTTACAAATAGATCACGTTGCGATAAGTCATAGTGATTACGTGCTTTTTGTTCATACCATGCTGCAATATCATAAAAGCCATTAGTAGACTCAGTAAGAATTGGCTGGTGTGCAATTCGGCGTTGATAATGAAAACTCGCGAGTCTTGATTTCAATCGCACATACACATCGTTATTAGCCGTAATTTTTACATATTTTGTCTCTTTCCCAGTACGAAGGTAGTAGGGGGTAAGCATACCTACTGCTTGTCTTTGAGTGTTGTCTGCTATTAATCGATCAAAGCCAGAAATTTCACCTTTGATCGTAATAGAGTAACGCTCTATTTGGGTATGGTTCTCATCGTATAGAGAAATATTTAATTGACTCGTTTCGAGAGCCCTGAGCTCAAGGTTCAAATGGCTTAATGGCACAACATCGAACTCTGCGTGCTCTTGCGCATTAATCAGGTAACTACCAGCATAACTTGTTAAAATAGCGGTGCCAGATTCAGTTCGCCATTGGGTTAGCAGCTCTTGCTCACTGCAAATTGTAATTAATCCCGGCTCAAGAGGCTGAGTTTGATATGTGTTTTCTTTATCTGTTAGCGTGTAATTTATAACTTTTGGTGCTTCAAACTGAAGTTTGTCATACCAGATTAATGACGGAGTCTCTTGGTCATTACTAACAGTGAAATTTAAACGATCACTATTGTCTAATGTGATACTGGCGCATAAACCATGTTTGGTATAGTAAGCAGCAAGACTATGCTGTTGCTGACTAAAATCATAGGTTAGTACATTATACGGTAAGCTTTCATAAAGAATATCTGATTTAAAGTCGATTCCAGGAATACCTTGTGGCGCTATTTTTTGCCACCAAAACGCCATTGCATTCGTTATTTCAGTATTTGTTAAGGTATTTTCACCCATCGTGAGGTAATCAGTTGCACGTTTACGTCTATCGACGGGGCGTTTTAGCCAACTATTGAGTGGATCAACGTTTTGGTCAGGTGTTTTAGCATGCACTCGAACTACCACTCCTTGAATTGTCTTTTCTTCAGGAATAAGTGTAAGTGCTAAGCTTTTCGCTTGTGGGTAATGTTTAATGGGTAGGTAAAATGATTGCCCAGAAGCCACATTCAAAGACTGCTTATTTTCAATGATTTGCTTAATTTGTTGATCTTGACTGTTATTAACTAACTTTGAAGCGTGGTGATAAACTTTATCTACAATTACCTCTTTCTTGTCATTATAAAGAGTGTATTTGATGGCGTAATTTACTGGCTGTTCAAGAGTGACAGATTGATCAAATACGGCGTTTGATAAGATCCTAAGTGAATGTGTTCGCTGATTTGAAAATGTATAAGTCAGTGGTTTTGTGCTACTAAGCCACTGTACTTTTGAGCGAGTTTCTTTACTGGTTTGGGGGTTAACTGGTTCAGCAGAATCTAGCCAAATTAAAAAGCTATTCCAAGCAAATAAGGCTGTTAACAATACAATGATAAGAACTAAGATAGCGAAGAAGCGTTTAATTAGATACATCAAAGCCTCCCCCCATCATTTTGTTGAAAACATCCACATCGATCAATTGATTGCTCGCCGGATTATATATAGCGACTAGACTATTGTGCTGCTTGATCATCAGTGCGAATTTATCTAAATTTTCTAATTTTATGGTTTGTAATACGCACTCATTAAGCTCTGAACATATTGTTTTCAGTACAGCAATTTGCTTATCGGCGGTATATTGATTAATTTTTCTAAAGATAATTTGTTTATCGCTGTGAGGTAACGTTAACCAGTTAGAAGGAGATAAAGTGGCTAGGTTAATAGTGGTGACTGTTGGATAAGTAGAAATCGCAAGAAGGCGCATAAGCAAACTATCTTGATCCATTGAAAACTGTTCTTTAAAGTCTGAGGCTATCCATAAAGTAGCGAGCTCGCTGTTTGCATTAAACTGTTGATAGCCATATTGCGGTGAGCTACCAATCTCAAGACCCCGAGTGGCTTTTTGGCCCGTTACTACTTGGTAATTAACACCTAAAATGCTTAAGTCTTTGGTTAGTTTTTCCATTAAAGGGGCAGCAACGTCACTTACCTGAGTATTTGAAAATGCAATTGCATTAGGGCGGATCCATGACGGAGCACTATGGCTGCGAATTTGGATATTTAAGCTCGGTTGTTGTGCTTTATAACGCGAATAGCTTTGATGGACGATATTGAATAATGAATCGACGTTGTCTGCAGCAAGTACATTAGCCTTCGGGTGAGCATATGGGTGTGCTCCTGCAATTAATAAGTTAGCGGCATTTGAAGTCGTAAAAAGTTGGCTGGCAAAACTAAGAGTATTTCCTTCAAAAACAGGTCTTGGCACGCTTAAACTTATTGCTTCATGTTTGCTAAGCGTAAACGCATACAGGCCTTGGCCAAGATCCATTGCTTCATTATTTTGTAAGGGACTTAATAGTAAATATCGGCCACTATTATTCTGTACTAGTTGTAACTGATAGTTAAGTAACTCTGCAGTGCCATTTATCTGCTTCAGGTGATTTAAAATATCCTCGTTCAGTGAGGCATTGCCGATTTGCTGTATCAATCTATATAGTGGTGTTAGTACTTCAAATTCCCAAAGCGCAACTTGGCTGTGTGTCAGTGGTTGATAATTGAGACTGCCTTTACTACTTATATACGATGAGAAATCTTCGACAATTTTGACCATTTCTTCATTGATTATGTTGAGTTTTAAATTGCTATAACGGTAATTTTCACGGTATATATACGTAAATATGTTGGTGTAATTATCTCCATTAAGAAAGACTTCTAGCATAGACCCTTTAAAACTACTCGAAGGCAAGCTACTCGCTGTTGCCTTACCAAAATAAGTTGCTTCACTGCCGATAAACTCATGCATTTCGCGTTGGCTTATAGAGGCCGGAAGTCGATTAAAGATCCAATACTGGCTTTTAACTTCAGCAGGCGTGCTTTTTAGTAAAGCTGCGGTGTAGCGGTTAGATTCACGAACTTGCAATAATTCTTGCGCCTCTAATGCGTTAATAAATGCTTGGTAAAAAGGGCTTTGCTGGTTTTCCTTTGCTAATGTTATTTGAGGCGTTTTTGTTGCCCCAAACACTAAAGCTTTACTTTTTAGATGCTGAAAAATAAGGGCCGCTGAGTCGCTAGCAAGATTTTCAGTGATAGGATACGGAACTGTGATCATGAGTGGCGTTTGTGGCGTTTTGTTAATCACAAATAAACCGCGTTGCTGATTCTCAACAATATCTATTAGGTATACATAGTTTTCATCACTAACAAGTTTAAACCCGATAGAGTTAAATAAAGCGCTAAGGTGACCTATTTTTTGCTTATCTTTAATCGCTTCATTTAACTGATAAACCGCATATTTGAAATCAGAGACTGCCTGACTGGCTTTGTAGCTACTTACGGTTACCTTATTAGAACGCGTAGTATATAAGTAGCTTTTGTATTGACTCACTTGCTGATTGAGCGTGATGACTTGCAACTGTTCTGCTTCAGGGTCAATATTTTTTTTTGTTAGTAAAGAAGGGATAAGCATTACTAAAAAGCCAACAATAATAGCAAGGCTTCCACCTACAACAGATGTTTGAAAAGTGGCTCTTAGCACAAGGCCTAACGCATTTTTTTGATAGATCTTTAGGGCAAGTAAGGTGGCCAACATGTAACCAAATGCAAAAGTGTCGGTTACTTTTACCGTTGGAAAAAACCAAACGACGATATAGTTTAAAATAAGCTTAAAGATAAAGCCTATAGTAAAAAATAACATCAATAATCTAGCACCTTCGATATGTGCATGTTTTAGGCGAGTGAAATGAATGAGAGAGCCGCCAACGCCTAAGATAACAGCAGTTTCAATGAATGAGGTTAAAATCTTACTTGGTTGGGTAAGCTGCAAAGCTAATAGGGCTGGTAACATGATACCATTGAACTCCCAACCATATTTTAAATTTGCTCTGGAAGCTAAAAAAGCGGTAATAACTAAAATAATATAGGCTTTTGGTGCTGCAATGATTGATGCGGCAACAGCTTCATACATAATACCTAAGTTAGCGATACTAAAATTGGTAAATGGCATGAGTACAAATCGTACTAAAATATAGGTAATGAACAACTGAATAAAAGTTACTTTCAGGCCGTACTTAAAGCCACCATTCCACATTACATTGGCTGTTAGTGCGATGATGATAAGACCCAAAGAATAAAGTTGTGATGCATAATCGAAAGTGATATCCCATTGGCTCAACTGATCTGCAATAATTGGCCAAAAAAGGGTATCCATACAAACACGAACTAAAATACTAATTAGGATGATGGCAAAAAAACGGTCCCTGCCAAACATTTCACTGTAGCCAAAACGCTCCATCAAGTAATTTGCACTAAAGCGCATAACCCCAAACACAACAATTGCTTCTATAATAATCACCGCGGCAGAGGTGGGGCTTATTATCAAAAGTGGCACAATGTAACCTGGTACAACAAGGCCTGTGAGTGGAAAACCAAAGCGCAAATTCAGTAGGCATACTACAGCCGTGCCGACCCAAACAGTTGTTATTACTGATTGGCCCAGTCCACTACCTGCAGGAAAAAGCGCTAAAACGAAATCCATTAAAGTTTAGCCTCCGAAGATATTTCAGGAGTATTTGCTATAAACTCAAATAAAATTCCAGATACTTGAAAAGGTGCACCTGATGCAGTTTGCGAGTTATCTGAATGAAGCGCTCTAATAATTAGAGTGTAATGATGTGCACCAAGCTTAGCAGGAAGCTCAACGGTCGCTTTATTAAGAGTAATGTAACGTAATTTACCCTTTGCAATCTCAATATCAAGCTCACAACTTTTACACAGCAAATCAAGCGCAGTGGTTTCAAAAATAGCTATTTGATGCTGCTTGGCAAAACGCTCTAAAGATGCATTGGTTTGAATAACTTGACCAAACAGATTAAAAAGCACAGTTGCTGGGCTTGTGTGGTTAAAAACCATCTCTAAGGTAGTAAGCTTTTGCTCCATTTCGTTCAGGGAACTTTTTACCTTTTGGCTAATAGGCTCGTGCAGCTTAAAGGTGAGTAGCCTGTTTAATAAGGTACGGTTTTTAGCCTGTGTTGTTTTGAAAATATGGTAATGGAATAGTAGTTCAGCAACCTGAGCTGCAAACTTATTAACGTTTTGCTCAAAGGCTTGCTGGTTAAAGTTATGATTAGGAATAATTGATAAAGCCCAAAACCCACGGACATCACCGGCATATACCAGTGGCGCGATAAACTCGATTTCACCGTCAATGATTTGCTTAAAAAATGGACGGTTGATCTTTACGATACCCAATGACTTTAACGCATTACTATAAGGCGTTCGCTGATAGTCACGTCTCATTTCTTGAATATCATCAAGTTGGCAGTTGATAGCCCGAATTTCAACGACGCGATGGTCGTCTTCTTTTCGAGCTAAAAAAATTGATTTTTCTAGATCTAACTGTTGGCTAATTAATTGTATTATGGGATCCCATGGAGAAGGGTGCTCTATAAAGCTTTGCGGAATATAACGGCCCATCATCATTTGCTGAATGTTATTTACATCAGTTGTAAGCTCTTTATCTTCAGAAATCTTCCTCGCCACCACAACCCAAAATAAAGTGACAAAGGTCAGAATGATGTATTGGCCGATAGGGATAAATAACTTTGCAAAGTTCACTAAAAAATAGCCAGCGCAACACCAAATGATAGTTATGCTTAGTGCGACTAGAAATGAATAACTAATCGACATTTTTTGAAAGAAAAACAGTAGGACAAATACCAGTATCAGCGCAAGTACTATCGAGATAACAAAATTAAGCTCATTTATTGTGCTGTTTTTTTCTAGACTATCAGCGATATAAGCAAAAAGAAGTAAGGGGTCATTAAGCCCTTCTAATTTAGGGGCATGTATCAGCACATTAAATTCAGCTGATTGCTGACCGACAATAATCACTTTATTTTCGAGTTGCTCACTCATCACATCAAAGCCAAGAACTCGCTTAGCTGTAAATTTAGGTAGCGCAGAAACTGCCAATTTAAAGTTAATCAGTCTTGATTTTTCGTGCTTATAACCAAAAACAGCTTGCCACACACTTTCACACTCAAGGTTAGTGGCTGCTGGAATACGCATTTGGTATGTTGCCCAAATCTCTACATTTGGCACACAGTACTTACTTTGCGAATAAGGGTAGAAAACACGCTCATTGTCTACAGGTGCTAAAGGTTCATCTGCTAAAACAATGATTGCTTTTGGCTGGTACTCTGTAAGCTGGGTGACTAATTGTGAATGGTTAGCACTAAGGTTTTGACTGGTGATAAGCACTACATTTGTTTGCTGAGTGTTACTGAGAGATTCTATTTTTTTATATAAAAAGGCATTACTTGCTTGAAATAAATTCAGCAGGTTACTGATAATCACAATTGCAAATAAGCAAACAGTAAACCAAAAGGCTCTTTGCTGCGTTAATCGCAACAATTGTTGTAATACAACCACAATTCCTCCTTAATCAAGTACAGTGAATGTCAGCGTTAAGCTCACTTCACTACTTGAATTGACTTTTAAAAAGTCAAAACCGTGCATTTTATCGGTCTTCCATTGTCCGTTTTCTAGGTTGATACTTTGTTGCCAGCTGATCATTGCGACATCATCTAGACGCGTGATCGCTTCTCCTGTATTGGGTGGATAGTGCCTAAATTGTAGTTTTACGCCACGAGGTGGTAATTTTTTAGGCCCAAGTGTTAACTCATCAGAAGGTAAACTAAAGTCATGGCTAAAAACATGCCATGGTTGATTACCTCCTTCGCTAACGGGAATTTGGTTTTCTGCAAAGGTAAGGTCATCAATTTCTGTTGTATAAGTAAGCAAGGCCTCAAGCTGACCACCATTTTCAGATTGCAAATAGGTCAGTAACGAAAAGTCTTTACTTAACTCTAGTGCACCTGTTTCGTCGGTTAACTCCATAACCCGCATAGTGTGTCTAAATGGAATAATAGAAGGAGTGTTGTCAAACTTATCTCGGGTTGAGCACAGAGCTTGCAAACCATTGAATGGCTTATCAGTGCAAGGCAACACACTTTCACTGCTATGATCCCATCGACTAACTTCAAAGGTGTCTGCGTCGTTATCCCAATCTTCAAAATCGCCAAAGACCATAATATCTCGGCCCACTAAAAGCGTATCTAAAGAACCACTATTAACGTCTATGGATGAAACGTAAGCAGCAGATGATGGTGAATATTGTCTCAAGTCTATGATGTCAGTGTTGGCATCAATGTTGATAGTCACTTGCTGAGTATTTTTTGTTGCTTGATTTGCAGCAAAATATATTTCAGCGTAGCTTTCTCGGGGAACAAGCGTAATATTGTCATCAGAAAGTTCGGCGATTCTTCTCAATAAATAGTGACTTAAAAAACCAGTGGTGAATCGAGGTTTATAGTCTTCTAAATAAATAGGATAAGCAAAACCACGAGTGATTTTTTGGCTTTGCGTATCAAGGTCCACCATAACTGCAAGGCCTAATAAGGTATCAAGTCTGGGTTGGTCAAATACAAAGTTACCCAAGCCCAATATGGCTGGTATTTCATTAAATACAGCAAAGCCTTGGGCAATGTGTGGGTGATGGCCAATTAGTAGATCAGTATTTTGTGAAGAAAGAACTTCAAATCGGCTACCTATATAAGGTGATGGAGTATACGAGTATTCATCACCACCATGCATTTGTGCAATGACAAAGTCAGTAGGATCTAACTGTTCAAGTGCAGCTTTGACTGCCGCTGAATTTGTTAAATCAGCAGCCCCACCTTTATTGGTGTCAGCAACGTAGGTATATTGATGTTCTTTTCCGGTAATTGAAGTTGCAGCAAAGAGCACTAAATTAACATTATCAAGGTTATGCTCGACAGTTTTAAAAGCGTCAGTTTCACTTAAACCCGCGCCGCTATTAAGGAACCCTGCATTTGACACTTCAAGGAGTGTATCTTCAAGGCCATTCTGCAAATAGTCATAGATGTGATTATTACCAAGGCCAACATAATCAATACCAATTTCAGTTAGGCTTTGCAGTGATTCAGGCAAAGAGAAAAAGCTGAATTCTTTAGTCGGATGAACTGTTGTTGGCATCGTCGTAATAGGTGACTCAAGATTAACCGATGAAAAGTCCGCAGCTTTAAAGAGCGCTGCAACTTCTGTGGTTATGGCGATACTATCTTCGCGTGCTGAGTCAGGTCGAATGAGCGCAGTGTTAACATTAGGTACAGATGTGCCCATTGTCTCTAAATTAGGGTCTAGGAAGCGTCGACCAAACATTGTATCACCAGCAAATAACAAGCTTTTTGAATTTGCTGATTGTGTTTCTAATTGGATGTGTGAGGTTACAGAGTTAGGTTGGTTTACTAAAATACCTGCCTTTGGGAAATAACCTGATTGTGCAATAAAAACAGCGTGATTACCAAAAGAGAGGTTGCTAATAGAAACACGTCCATTTTCATCGGATAGGTACTCTTGACCTGCAACGTCAACGCTCACATTGTTAAGAGGTGTTTGATTTTCATTGGTAATAGTAAATACGATGTCAGCGGTGCCCGCAATTAGCGCTTCACGATCACTAATTGTATCTTGCTTTTGTTGTTGCGGTTTATCTTCACTAGGATCTTTTACTTTGCACGAGATTAGAGCTGTGCAAAGAATCAACACTAACGAATTGACAATTACTTTCAATTAACACCTCGAGCTGCCACCTAATTTATTTTAGATAGGTCAAAATTATTACAACCATTTTATAATCGCGAGCAAATAGGAACAACACGTCTTTGGCTCTGAAAATTCAGATATTGCAATGTAAAACAGTAAAATAAGTAACGGTTAAATAAACAAAAAATAAAAACCAATAAAAAGAAATGGGTTATTTTTATAGTGTAGTCTAAATTGATTAGTTGATTGAACTTGAGCGAGAATCAAGTTCGTGTTGCAAGTTTTTCTAGAGTGGGAACAAATAAAAAAGGCCATTTAATGGCCTTTTTGTGCGTATGGGCTTTCACAAAATGAAAGTTAGAATTTGTATTTAATACCAAACATAGCAACGACAGGGTCAATTTCTACTGTTGATGTTAGTGCTTTCGAGCCGCCAGCATATACAGTTGCATCTGTATCGATATCAATAAGTGAAACCATGCCATGTAGACCCCAGTTTTCACTCATCATGTAGTTGAAACCAGCTTGGGCTGCAAAGCCAAATGAGTCGTCTAGTTTGACTTCTACATCGTCAGTACCTAATGTTGCTTTTAGTGCAGCTGAAGGCTCTTCATCAAAGAAAACTGTATAGTTTACGCCTACACCTACAAATGGACGGAATTTATAGGTTGCATCAAAAAAGTGATATTGTGCTAAGAAAGTTGGTGGTAAGTGTTTAATTTTAGCAATCTTATTACCAGCTAAGCCACCAGCACCTTGAACATCATGACTAAATGGCGTTGCAGCAACTAACTCAAGCACCCAGTTATCGTCTAGTGCATAATCTATAGTAATACCTAATTGCGTGTCATCATCTGCGCGTAAGCCTAGTGCCGGAGCCTCATTGATTTTTGAGCTATCGTTGTCAGGGTTTACGTTAATAGCACCCACGTTCACGCTTAAGTTTGCGTTTGCAACAGGAGAGAGTGCTAATAGTGAAGTAAGTAATGCAATGCTTAATTTGGTTTTCATGTTGTTCTCCGCGAACTACTTGTCTTATTTGGTTGAGGCTATTATTACTAAGTTGGAGGGGATAAAACCTGTTCTAGATCAAAGTTTCAAAAATGTTTGAACTAAGTGAAGCCATTTATTGATTTAGATTAAGTTTTTAAACGGGTACAGCGAAAAAAAGATTGACTCTCATTGACTTTATATTCAGTTGCGGCTGTTAAACTAACGATGTTATTAGTTTATTAGGTGTTTTTCATGGCTGCTCCCCAGCATTTATTTCTTCATGGCTCGATTTCAAAAGCGTTACTTAAATTAGGTATCCCGATCATCTTAATTAATATTTTGCAGTCTGCTTATCAGTTAACCGATGCTTTTTGGGTAGGGCGCTTGGGGGCAGAGCAAGTAGCTGCCGTTTCTGTCAGTATGCCGGTTACTTTTTTAGTTATTGCTATTGGCTCAGGGTTGGCAATGGCGGGAGCCATTTTATCTGCTCAATATATGGGAGCTGGCCAGCAAGATAAGGTAAACCATGTTGCTGCTCAAACCATGTTAATGGTGACAATTACCGCAACCATACTTGGTTTAATAGGTTATGTGTTATCGCCTTACTTTTTGACTTTATTAGGCGTTGAAGAGCAAGTGTTTGGTGATGCGCTTAAGTTTATGCATGTGTCTTTCATTGGTGTTGTGTTTGTGTTTATTTATGCCATGTTTCAGGCCTTAATGCGTGGCATCGGGCAAACTAAGGTGCCACTGTATATTGTTAGCGGTACTGTTTTACTCAATTTTGTACTCGACCCTTTACTGATTGTTGGATTTGGTGATTTCTCTGGTTTTGGCGTAATGGGGGCGGCATTAGCCACTCTCATTACGCAAAGTTTAGCGGCATTAATTGGCGTTTGGGTATTTTTGCGAGGCCGTCACGGCATTCAACTTAAACTCTCTAGCTTCAAACCAGATTGGCAATATATGAAACAAGCGTTCTTTTTAGGGGCTCCTGGCTCGGTTGAACTCTCTGCAAGAGCCTTTGGGTTAATTATTATGTCGTTTTTGGTTGCCAGCTTTGGTACGCACACCATTGCCTCTTATGGTGTTGGCTCTAATATTTTGCAAATGGTGATGATCCCGGCAATGGGTCTTTCAATGGCCGTTTCTACCTTGGTAGGTCAAAACATGGGAGCAGGAAACCCACAGCGTGCAGCACAAATAACACGTTTAGCCGCGCTTTGGGGGCTGTTAGGCCTGACATTAGTGGGCGTTTTAGCTTATGTATTTGCTGAATACTTGGTGGCTTTTTTTATTCCTGATGATGAGTCTGTGATCGCTGGTGGCGCAGAGTTCATTCGCGTCATGTGTTTAACTTGGGGCGGAATAGGCGTGCAGCTTTGTGTTGTTGCTGCATTTAGGGCTTCAGGAAATATGCTCAATGCGATGACTGTGTCACTGCTTTCGCAATGTGTTATTCAATTTCCTGCAGCGTATATTTTGTCTAAACATACCTCACTGGGACCACAAGGCATATGGTATTCGTTTGCTATTACTAATGTACTTGTGGCAATTATTACTTATTTATGGTTCGCAGCAGGTCGTTGGCAACGAACACAATTAACCAAAGAAGACAAAGACATTGCTAAGGTGACCCAAGAAACCCTCATTGAAGAAGGAAATCATTAATTTAAGTTTCACATTGCGGTCATAAACTCTCGTTGTAATAACCCAAGCTTTCTACATAACTAGGGTTATTATGAGTTTGATATCAAATGCAGAGTTAGCAACACGCCTATCAGTGCAATCTGAGGTGGTAGAAACATTACAAACCTTGATCCGATTTAAATCGGTAACGCCCGAACAAGCTGGGGCAATTGACTGGCTCGAAAGTAACTTAAGCCAGCTAGGTTTTGATTGTGAGGTATTTAGTTTTAATCATGTTACTAATTTAATTGCTAAAATCACTTTTGGCGAAGGCCCTATCGTTGCTTTTTCAGGTCATATTGATGTGGTACCTGCAGCGCAAGGTGATTGGCGAGTTGATCCATTTAGTGGCGAGATAGTGGATTGCAGTGTCTATGGCCGTGGCGCAGCAGATATGAAAGGCGGCGTTGCCGCTATGCTTTGCGCAACCAAACGGTTTTTAGCGCAAAATAGCCATAAACGCGGCACATTTTACTGGTTAATCACCTCAGATGAAGAGGGCGAGGCTGAATACGGCTCTTTACTGATTGCTGAACGTCTTGCCAAACAAGGTGTTGTGCTTGATGGTTGTCTAGTTGGTGAGCCAACAAGCCATCAGCATGTGGGTGATACCATAAAAAATGGCAGGCGGGGTGCGCTGTCTGCACGATTATCTATTCAAGGTAAAGCAGGGCATGTTGCCTATCCAGAAAACACCATAAATGCAGCACATTTAAGTGCCGAGGTTGTAAAGCGCTTAATGGCAATTAGCTGGCACAAAGATGAAGCTAGCTCGGCAACAACACTGCAAGTAACCGGAATTAATATTGCCAATGTGGTCGATAACCTTGTTCCTGCTCAGTGTGAGCTCACCTTTAACGTGCGTTATAGTCATGGCTATAAGAGCAAAGATGTTAAAGAAGAAATTCAATTTGCATTGGCTGATTTAGCATCGCAGCTAACGCTTGTTTGGGAGCGTCCGTGTGAATCATTTTATACCCTGCATCAAGCAAGTAATTGCTTGTTGCAGCAGCTTGAACAAGCTGTGCACGAAGTAACTGGCAGCTTTCCAATGCTTAGTACAAGTGGTGGCACATCCGATGGTCGTTTTTTTGCCAATGAGCACACGCAAGTGATTGAATGTGGCGTGCGAAACCATACCATTCATCAAGTTAATGAACACGTACCCATAGTAGACTTAAAAACTATTGAGCAAATATATTTAGCTGCGCTTAGAAATATATTTAGTTAAAAAAGAAAAAGTCGGCGAACATGCCGACTTATTTTTTAATGACTATTAGCGTGTCTGTCCCAAATACCTTTTGGCTTTACTGGCTTTTACTTTATCTAAGTCGACAAGTACTAATCCATCAATGCAATTATTAAACTCAGGGTCGATGCTAAAACTTAAAAACTGTACGCCGCCTGGCTCGCAAAGTTCAGTGTATTGTTTGAATAGGGTTGGGACCTGAGCGCCGATATTGGCAAGTACATGCTTAAGTTCAACAAAGTCTTCTTTAATGTCATCCCCAGCAAATAACTGAGCACATTGTTCTTTTTGTGCTTCGGTATGGCGATATTCATTATTTGGGATAGCTAACACTTGTTTAGCACCATAATAATGTTGGTAATAATGAACGAGGAGTGATTTTGCTTGCTCAGGGAGTGCGTTAGACACGCTGACTGCGCCAAACAAATAGCGGTATTGCGGGTAACGGTTAACGAATGCGCCGATGCCAAACCACAAATAATCTAGGCTCTTTCTGCCCCAGTATTTGGGTTGCACGAAGCTTCGACCAAGCTCTATACCTTTTTCTAAATACGGTGCCATATCATCGCTGTAGCTAAATAGGCTATCGGTATATAAACCTTTGCGGCCATGTTTTTCTATGATGTCTTGTGCGCAGGCAAGTCGATATGCGCCAACTAGTTCAAGTTGTTTGGCATCCCATAGTACAAGGTGTTGATAATCCATGTCGTATTTATCGATATCACGGCGTTTACCACTGCCTTCACCGACTGCGCGAAACGCAATTTCACGCAGTCGTCCTAGCTCACGGAAAATCGGTGAGCTACCACAGTATTGGTATAAGTAAATTTTCATACCATCAGAGGTTTCACCTAATAATTCACACTCCTCAATGGCTTTTTTAAGGTCTTTAGTCGCTTCTGGGCTGGCTATGGGGGTTTGTGTTTTTAACGGCAGAGGTTTTTTAGTAATAAGTCGATACAGTTGCTTTCTTATCAGCTGAGCTATTTCTTTATCTTTTAAATTCTCGATTAAATATGACTCAGGTGGGATAGATGCACCAATTTCAAACTCTAATGATTTTTGTCGTTGTTTAAACATCTCTTTGACCAATAACAAACTGGCTAATGGTTTATAAATCATTGAGGTGCCGTAAAATAGCGGGCTGTTTTTCGCTTTGATGTAAATAGGTAAAATAGGCGCGTTAGCTTTTTTTGCCATACGTAAAAAACCACTGTTCCATTTACAGTCTTTAATCCCCGTTGGACTTAAGCGCGATACCTCACCTGCAGGGAAAATTAATAACGCACCGTCTGATTTTAAGTGCTGTTGGATATTAGCAAGTTCTTTCTTTTTACTCGTACCAGAGAGGTTATCAACGGGAAGTAGCAACGAGTGCATTGGGGTGATAGACATTAGCATGCGGTTTGCAACGACCTTTAAGTCAGGGCGCACAGTTGATAAGACTTTTATTAGCGCTAATGCATCGAGTGAACCAATTGGGTGGTTTGCCACAATAATAATATTGCCTTCACTAGGTATATGCTCCATTTGCTTTGGCTTGTAGCGTGTGTCAAAGTCTAGCTCTTCGAGCACCTGCTCTACAAATTCAAGTCCTTGTAAGTGTGGGTATGCATCACCAAAGGCAACAAACTCTTGCTCATGTAATAAATAACCCAGGCCTTTTTTTACTAAGCCTTTTACTTTTGGTGAATTTTCTAACTGTGGTAAATTTGCTTCTATTACTTTATCAACACTGATCATACAAACCTCAAACATAAACGCATTCAGCGATGAAATTAGGTTAAGAGTTTGCTGTGACAGTTAGGTTGCAGTTGTGTGACTTTTTAATGAGCGCTTTGAGTACGAGGCAAAATGGAGAAGACAATGATTTTACTTGTGGCTATAACAGGCCGAGATTGCAGCCAATTAATTGCTAAGCTGCAAGCTTTATTACCAGAGGTCAAGGTACAGCTTTGGTCAGAGTGTACTGATTACGAAGCGGTTGAATTTGTGCTTGCTTGGAATGCGCCCGCTTATTTATGGCCTAAGTTAGTAAATTTAAAAGCCGTTTCTTCTTTTGGTGCGGGTGTTGATAGCATTGATTTAACGAAGATAGCTGAACATGTTCCCGTTGTTAGAATTGTTGATGATAACCTGGCTAATGATATGGCAGAGTATGTGTTGACCCATGTATTGGCACACAAGCTTAGGCTTAAAGAGTATTATTTAAAACAATCAGCCGGCAGTTGGAAGCCAAAGCGAGCGTATTCACAGCAACATGTGGGTATTTTAGGTTATGGTGAACTAGGCAAAGCTTGTGCTAAGCGCTTACTTGCAAATGGCTTTAAAGTGAGCGCTTGGTCTAATAGTGAAAAACATGATTCTGAGGTGGACACGTATTACACACAGCATGGATTAGATGACATGCTTGGTCAAATTGATTATCTCGTTTGCTTACTACCACTTAATCAGCACACTCAAGGCATTATAAATAAATCACTCATTAGCAAACTGCAAAGCCATACGGTACTAATTAATGTTGCCAGAGGCAAACATGTTGTTGATGAAGATTTACTCGAGGCACTTGATAATGAGCAATTACGTGGCGCTACGCTAGATGTGTTTAGCGAAGAGCCTTTGCCTAAAACACACCCCTATTGGTCTCATGACAAAGTGACCTTCACCCCACACTGTGCTGCATTGTCAGATATAGAGTCAGTTACTTTGCAAATTTCAGATAATGTAAAGAGACTAATTGAAGGTAAAAACCTAATGAATCAGATTGATAGAACAAAAGGTTATTGACAAATTACAAATTAGTTTAATAAACACCTTGTTAACATCTGTAACTTTGTTATTCTGTTGTTGCTCAATAAAAAAACAACAATAAAAAAGAGGCGTTATGAAATCTAATCAAGGTGGAGCTAAATTTAGTCTAGTCGTAGTGTCAGTAATCGTTCTTGGTGTTTCAGCATGGTTTAATCAAGCTAATGCATCGGACCAGCCAGCTCAGGCCACTGAAGTTAGCCAATCATAACCAACCAATCTCAGTAAGTATGTGCAGCATGTTTTAATGCTGCACTTCAATCGCATTTTCTATTAACTTCTTTTTGAATGGATTTCTCTGTTCTCGTGTTTCTTCTCGTCTGACTTTTTAATCATCACATACGTTGCACCGCTACCACCATGATGCTTAAGGGCACTATGAAACGCTAAAACTGCTGGAATTTCTTGTAGCCACTTATTGGTATAGCTTTTTAAAATACCTGGTTGTGATTTATTTTTGATACCAATGCCGTGACGTATAAGCACGACACGAATATTTCGTTTGTGGCAGTCATCAATAAAATTTAAAAGCGTGCTGCGAGCTCGTTGAAGAGGCTGACCATGCAAATCAAGCGTGGCATCAAGTTGATATTTAGCTAAACGCAGATTTTTATATACTTGGCCTTGTACACCATCTTTTTTAAATGCCAATATGGCATGGGGATCTAACAGCTCAACAAACTCACTGCGTAAATAGTTTTCATCAATTGCTAAATCACACTCAGCTGCTTTACGTTTTTCTTGTTGCGCTAGTGAAGGGCCTTGTTTCGTGGAATCAAATTGAACAGTGTCATGCTTAAGAGGTTTTACGTCTTCCATTGACGAAAGAAATAAGTCGAAGTCGTTAAATGACACAGTGCACCTCCAAATTATTTATATACGACTAATATGGTATCTCAGTTCAGTCATCTTGTAAGCAAAAAAAAGCCCAAACAGAATGCTGCTTGGGCAGAAAAGATGATAGATGGGATAGCCTATTCTATCAATTTATCTTAGGAGAAGATTAACCTTGATTGATATTCAGTTGGCCAAATGTATAGACCTTGAATAAATAAAATGTATTGATCAACACTAAGCTCATATTCGAGATAACGCTTGACGACATTAGATCTAAGCTAAATGATAGAAACAATAAACTACACGCGCTGATCGCTGCAAAACGTAGTAATGTCAGCTGGTTAATAAAAAATGCACCTAATCCTAGGGCAAGTAGCGTTAAGTTTAAAAGCCAATCTAGCTCGTTTACCATGGTCGTATCAATTCATATCTGTGTTGAAAAAGGAGCGCCATTATGGTGATCTTTTACACAGCTTTCAACCAAGTAATTTTTAATTTTCAGATTAGTTTTTTTAATCTATTGTTAGTTTTTTCATTGCTGCGAAGAAACCACTTTTATCTGTCACACGGTACTTCTGGCAAGTGTCTGGTTTACGCTTATCTTGGCAAAGATAAATAACGTTACGACTTAGGTCTGCACGGGGACTGAGGGTTGAATCAAATAAGTTTGCTCCATAGCCAAAAATGCCTGGCCAGAACACACTCTGAGATACCATACCAAGCTTTTCATAGGTGATTAAAATAGGTTTTGGTGTAATTAGTAGAATTAATACAACCGCTGCGAGTGTATACCAACGTGCTTTACTTTTTTTAAGCTCGATTTCAGGAATGCTTTGTTGCGCGGCTTGTGCACGTGCTTGTTGTTGGTTTACTGGTCTTTGTCGCTTTGCTTGTGTTGGTTTTTTTCGTTCAGGTGTTTTACCAAGCAAAGATTGTTTTTTTATTTTATTAGACATAAAGCTTATCTGGCCTTTTATATATAGCTCTCTATAATGAGATTATAACGAAGTTTTTGATATAATAGTCAAATTCAAAGCGTAAATTATTTATTTAAGTTAATATTGTATTAGCAATAAGTGTTATCTTTAAAGATTAGAGGAATAGTATGGACACGCAGCTTTCAATTCTTATCGTGGACGATGTTGGCACCGTGCGTAGCTTTTTAAACCAAACGCTTATGCACCTAGGTATCGATAATGTTCGAGAGGCATCCACAGCAGCGCAGTGTTTGAGCGCGTGCAAAGAGAAGGAGTTTAATATTATCTTTTTAGATATTGAACTACCTGATGGTGACGGTAAGGAAATCATCTCACAGATAAATGATATTTCACCTGAAGCAAATGTTGTTATGGTGTCTGCACATTCAACAGTGGAAAATGTTAAAGAAGCGATTGAAAAGGGCGCCAAAGGTTTCGTTGTAAAGCCTTTTACCCCAAAGAAGATCGCGGCAATGCTGAAAAAGTTTTACCCCGATTTAGAGATTGCATAGCAGTTATCTGAAAAACATTAAGATAAAAAAAAACCGGCAAAAGCCGGTTTTTTTATATTCATCAAAAACAAATTATAGCGCTTTGATTTTAGCTGCTAAACGGCTCTTGTGACGAGCTGCTTTGTTCTTGTGGATTAGACCTTTAGTTGCGTAACGGTCTAGGATAGGTGTTGCAACAGCGAATGCCGCTTGTGCAGCTTCTTTGTCGCCCGCTTCAATTGCAGCAACTACTTTTTTGAAGTAAGTGCGCATCATTGAACGACGGCTTGCGTTATGTTGACGATTTTTTTCGCTCGTAATAGCGCGTTTTTTTGCAGACTTGATGTTAGCCAAGGTTTGCTCCTAACAATCTTAAAATAAGCTTAATTTAAAGGCCGTGGAATATGCCTGTTTTTATCATGAATGTCAACGAAATTTTGACATCTCAAGAAAAACTGCTCCTTATAACGAACATCAATTTGCCGCTTTAGCAGTTAATATCGCTATTGTAACAAAGGGTCGGGTTCGAGCCTAGTGCTTTAAAGATATTTTAGGCATAATCGCCCATCTTATAAGATTTTTGATAACGGGTTTAAGGTGGCAAAAGGATTATTTCGTTCCGGAATGATAGTCAGTGCTATGACAATGATTTCGCGTATTTTAGGATTGGTGCGAGATGCTGTAGTGGCTAATTTACTGGGGGCAAGTGCCGCAGCGGATGTGTTTTTGTTTGCCAATCGAATTCCTAATTTTTTACGTCGCTTATTTGCAGAAGGCGCTTTTGCACAAGCATTTGTACCTGTTCTATCTGAGATAAAAGAACAGCAAGGCGATGATAAGGTCAGGTTGTTTGTTGCTCAAGCTGCCGGTACTTTGGGTACCATTTTATTAGCGGTTACTCTATTTGGTGTGGTTGCCTCGCCTGTCATTGCTGCATTATTTGGTACTGGCTGGTTTATTGATTGGTGGCAAGGCGGCGAAAATGCCGAAAAGTTCGTTCTTGCTAGTGCGCTGTTAAAACTGACTTTCCCGTATTTATTTTTTGTGAGTCTGGTAGCCCTCAGCGGTGCGGTTATGAACGTATATAATCGCTTTGCCGTTGCCGCTTTTACACCCGTACTTTTAAACGTATCAATTATTACTTGCGCTATTTTTCTACATGATAAGTTTTCGGTGGGGGCGTATGCGCTTGCCATCGGCGTATTTGTGGGTGGTCTAATTCAGTTACTGTTCCAGTTGCCGTTTTTGTATCGTGCCCGCATGCTGAGCCGCCCTAAATGGGGGTGGCAAGATGAAAACGTCAAAAAAGTTAGAAAGCTCATGCTACCTGCCTTGTTTGGCGTTTCGATAAGCCAAATAAACTTGTTACTCGATACCATGATTGCCTCTATGTTAATGACAGGCTCTATCGCTTGGCTTTATTACTCAGACCGATTGATTGAGTTTCCTCTAGGCTTATTTGGTATTGGTATCGCAACGGTCATATTGCCTGCATTGTCAAAATTGCATAGCACAAAAAGTACAAAAGATTTTCAGCTGACCCTTGATTGGGGGGTAAGGTTTGTCATTTTCTTAGGCTTGCCTGCCATGTTTGGTTTAATGGTAATTAGCCCGCTCATTATTACGGTTTTATTTGACCACGGTGCGTTTCAGGACGGTGAAATTGATCATGTCCAAGCGGTGAGCTACGGTGTGATGGCTTATTCAGTGGGATTAGTTAGTTTTATGCTAATCAAAGTGTTAGCGCCAGGCTTTTATTCGCGTCAAGATACAAAAACCCCCGTTAAAATTGGTATTAAAACTCTGGTTTTAAACATGGTGTTTAACATTATGTTGGCACCATTTATTGGTTATTTAGGTCTGGCTTTGGCCACATCAATGTCGGCTAGTTGTAATGCTTATTTGTTGTATCATCAATTACGTAAAGAAGGGGTCTATCAGTTTTCTGCGATGAGCCTTGGTTTTACCTTTAAGTGTTTGTTTTCAAGTTTATTAATGGCTGCGTCTGTGTGGTACGTAGGCCAGCAATTTATATGGCAAGCTTGGCACTTTACTGAGCAAGTGTTGTTGTTGGGCGGGTTATTAGTGTTGGCGGTTTTTGTATATTTTGCAGCCTTATTCATTTTAGGCGTGCGACTAAATACGATAAAAAGTGTTGCAACTACTGAATCAAACTAAAAAAAAGATTATAATCGACGCTTCAAGCCCGATATCAATGTTTTGGGCTCGCTGATAAAGGCAAAAAGGTGGCATGGAGTTAATTAGAGGTATTCACAATATTCGCGCGCAGCATTATGGCTGTGTGTTGACCATTGGTAATTTTGATGGTGTGCACTTAGGTCATGCAGAAGTGATTAAAGGCTTGCTGCAAGACGCAGAAAAGCATCAATTGCCAAGTACCGTGATGTTATTTGAGCCTCAGCCACAAGAATTTTTTGCTAAAGATAATGCTCCAGCGCGTTTAACTCGACTACGTGATAAGCTTAGCTTACTTGCTAAATTGGGAGTGGAGCGAGTGATTTGCATTAGCTTCAATCAGCAATTTGCCAATATGGAAGCAGAGCAGTTTGTAAGCCAAGTATTGGTTGATAAGTTAGGTGTAAAAGCTCTGACTGTAGGCGATGACTTTTGCTTTGGAAAGCGGCGCCGTGGTGATTTTGCGTTGCTTAAAGCCATGGGTGTTGAGTTAAACATGGATGTGAAAAGTACTGCGAGTTTTCGCAGGCTCAATGATAGAGTGAGCAGTACTCTTATTCGCCAGGCACTTGCTGCAGGGCAATTAGAAGACGCAAAAACCATGTTAGGTCATGGTTATGCAATTTCTGGACGTGTTATTCATGGCTGGGCAAAAGGTCGTGAATTAGGATTCAGAACGGCCAATATAGCACTAAAACGCCAAGTATGCCCTGTAAATGGGGTGTTCGCGGTACGAGCAAAAGTTGGCGAAAAAGAATTATTTGGGGTTGCAAATATTGGCAACAAACCCACATTTAATGGAACACGCGCTTTGTTAGAGGTTCATCTGTTCGACTTTGCGCAAGACATTTATGGACAATTTATGCACGTGGAGCTAATTAAAAAGCTTCGCGATGAGAAAAAATTCGAGACATTAACACAACTGACGGCGCAGATTGCAGATGATGTGACCGCCGCTAAGCAGTGTTTTGGTTTAAATTAGGTAGCCGATACGGAAAGTAGGATTAATGAGCGACTACAAACATACTTTGAATTTACCGGAAACAGCGTTTCCAATGCGCGGCAATTTGGCTCAACGTGAACCAAAGATGCTTAAGACATGGTATGAAGACGATCTTTATGGTCAAATTCGCAGCGCTAAAAAAGGTAAAAAAACCTTCATTTTGCATGACGGCCCTCCGTATGCAAACGGTGATATCCATTTAGGCCACTCGGTAAACAAAATTCTTAAAGATATTATTGTTAAGTCAAAAACCTTGTCTGACTTTGATGCACCTTATGTGCCTGGTTGGGACTGTCACGGTTTACCAATTGAGTTAATGGTTGAGAAGAAGGTAGGCAAACCAGGTGTGAAAGTGTCTGCTGCTGAGTTCCGTGAAAAGTGTCGCGAATACGCTAAGAAACAAGTTGAAGGTCAAAAAACAGACTTCAAACGTCTTGGTGTGTTTGGTGATTGGGACAAGCCTTACCTAACAATGAACTTTGACTTTGAAGCGAATGCTATTCGCGTACTTGGTCGCATCATTAAAAATGGTCACTTACATAAAGGTGCTAAGCCTGTTCACTGGTGTACAGATTGTGGTTCAGCACTTGCTGAAGCAGAGGTTGAATACCAAGATAAACAGTCACCAGCAATCGATGTGCGTTTTGAATTTGCTGATCAAGAGGCTGTAATCAATGCGTTTGAACTTGCCGAAGGCCATGAAGGTAGCGGTGCAGTTAGTACTGTTATCTGGACAACTACACCTTGGACATTACCAGCTAACCGTGCAGTAGCAGTTCACGAAAAGCTTGAATATGCCCTAGTTCAAGTTGATGACGAAGGCGCACAGCAGCGTTTAATTTTAGGTTCAGAGCTAGTAAAAGATGCAATGGACCGTTATGGCTTTAAGCATTACCATGTACTAGGTTATGTAAAAGGTGCGGCACTTGAGAATTTACAGGTTGCTCACCCGTTCTATGACTTCACAGTGCCTGTAATTGTTGCTGATCACGTAACGACTGATTCTGGTACTGGTGTTGTTCATACTGCGCCTGGTCACGGTCAAGAGGATTTCGCGGCAGGTCTTGCTTATGGTTTAGAAGTTGCTAACCCTGTTGGTGCAAACGGTGTTTACTTACCTGACACACCGATGTTTGCTGGTCAGCACGTATTTAAAGCAAATGCGAGCGTTATTGACGTATTAACTGAAAACAATGCGTTATTACACCATCATGCGCTTACACATAGCTACCCACATTGCTGGCGTCATAAAACACCTATTATCTTCCGTGCTACGCCACAGTGGTTCGTAAGTATGGACCAAGCTAACCTTCGTCAAGATTCATTAAACGAAATCAAAAAGACTGAGTGGTTGCCTGAGTGGGGCGAGAGCCGCATTGCAAACATGGTTGAAGGCCGTCCTGATTGGTGTATTTCACGTCAACGTACATGGGGTGTGCCAATTGCATTATTTGTTGATAAAGACACAGGTGCGCTTCACCCAAATACGCAAGAGCTAATCGAAGAAGCCGCAAAACTGGTTGAGAAATCAGGTATTCAAGCTTGGTATGACTTAGACCCTGCAACCTTACTTGGCGATGACGCTGAGCAATACATGAAAGTACAAGATACGTTAGATGTATGGTTTGACTCAGGTGTGACTCACGCATGTGTGGTTGATGCACGTGAAGATTTAACCGGTCCTGCTGATCTTTACTTAGAAGGCTCAGATCAACACCGTGGTTGGTTTATGTCGTCAATGATGACTTCGGTTGCTATCAATGGTCATGCGCCATATAAACAAGTGTTAACACATGGTTTCACAGTTGATGAAAACGGCCGCAAAATGTCTAAATCATTAGGCAATGTAATTTCGCCACAAAACGTGATGAACAAACTAGGTGCTGACATCTTACGTTTATGGGTTGCATCAACTGACTTTACAGCAGAAATGACTGTATCTGATGAAATCTTTAAACGTTCTGCTGACCGTTACCGTCGTATTCGTAACACAAGCCGTTACTTACTTGCGAACCTTAATGGTTTTGATCCAAAAACTGATAAAGTTGCGATTGAAGACATGGTTGAGCTTGATCGTTGGATTGTGGGCCGTGCAGCTGAGCTTCAAGATGAAATCTTAGCGGCTTACGATAAGTATCAAATGTTACTTGTAACGCAAAAGCTAATGAACTTCTGTACTGGTGAACTTGGTTCGTTCTACTTAGACGTAATCAAAGATCGTCAATACACAGCGAAAAGCGATAGCCATGCCCGTCGTTCATGTCAAACTGCGCTTTACCACATTGCTGAAGCAATGACGCGTTGGATGGCACCGATTTTAAGCTTTACTGCACAAGAAATTTGGGAAGCATTACCAGGCGAACGTGATAATTTTGTGTTCACTTCAGTTTGGTATGATGGTTTACAAGCCTCTTCACAAGGTAAGTTCAGCAACGATGATTGGTTAACAATCCTTAATGTTCGTGATGAAGTAAACCGAGTACTAGAAGCGGCTCGTAAAGAAGAAATTATAGGTGCAACATTACAAGCAAACGTAAGTATTTACGCAGGTGAAGAGCTAAGTTCGAAATTAGCTGCGTTAGGTGATGAGTTGCGCTTTGTACTATTAACGTCGGGCGTAACTGTTGAAACTGTGACAACACAACCTGAAGGTACTCAAGCTACAGAAATTGATGGTTTATTCATTAAAGTTGCTGCAACAACCGCTGAAAAATGTGAGCGTTGTTGGCATTACTGTGATGATGTAGGTGCAGAGCCAGCGCACCCTGAAATCTGTGGTCGTTGTGTTAGCAATGTTGACGGCGATGGTGAACAGCGTCAGTTCGCGTAGGAGTTGTTTGTGAGCAAACTAGCCGGAAAAAGTGGCTTAGTTTGGCTATGGCTGAGTCTACTACTTTTAGTAGTAGACCATGCGACAAAAACACTTGTTGTTAATACCATGGCCTACAAAGAGTCGATAGATATTCTGCCTTTCTTTAATTTTACCTACGTACATAACTATGGTGCGGCATTTAGCTTTTTAAGTGATTCAGGTGGTTGGCAGCGTTGGTTTTTTAGCATAATAGCGGTAACGATCAGTGTTCTTTTAGTATGGTGGCTTAAACGCTTACCCGCGACGAACAAGGTATTATGTTCTGCTTATGCGTTAGTATTAGCCGGTGCAATTGGCAACTTATACGACCGCATCGCTTATGGCTATGTTATTGACTTTTTGCATGTATATTACGAAAACTGGCACTTTCCTGTTTTCAATATTGCCGATTGCGCAATTTGTATCGGTGCCGCATTACTATTATTTGATGCCTTCACAGGCGAAAGTCCGAAGGAGCAACAAGCATGAGCCAAGCTGTAATTGGTGAAAACTCTGAAGTGATCTTTCATTTCTCAATTAAGTTAGAAGATGGCTCTGCAGCCGACTCAACTAAGGTACATAATAAACCTGCAAAATTGCGAATGGGTGATGGTAGCCTGACAGAAAACTTTGAAAAATGTTTACTAGGTTTAGCCGCCGGTGACAGCAAGTCATTTGCATTAGAGCCTGAAGATGCATTTGGTCAGCCAAATCCAGATAACATTTATTATGTGGATCGCAGTAAGTTTGGTGCAGATACCCCTGCTGAAGTAGGTAACATTATTGCCTTTACTCAGCCTGATGGCACTGAGTTACCCGGTCTTGTTCGTGAAGTTCAAGGTGAATCGGTCACAATTGACTTTAATCACCCACTTGCAGGGCAGCGCTTAACCTTTGAAGTCGATATTTTAGAGGTAACAGGTTAATGGATATTTTATTAGCGAATCCACGTGGTTTTTGCGCTGGTGTCGACCGTGCAATTAGTATTGTGGAGCGCGCACTCGATATCTTTGAAAAGCCAATCTATGTGCGTCATGAAGTGGTTCACAATCGATATGTTGTTGATGGCTTAAAAAATCGCGGTGCAGTTTTTGTTGAAGAGCTAGATCAGGTTCCTGACGATAGTATTGTTATCTTCAGTGCGCATGGTGTATCGCAAGCCGTTCGAAGTGAAGCAAAACGTCGCGACCTTAAAGTGTTCGATGCAACCTGCCCACTGGTAACAAAAGTACATATGGAAGTAACACGAGCCAGCCGTAAAGGTATTGAGTGTGTATTGATTGGTCACCATGGCCATCCTGAGGTTGAAGGTACTATGGGTCAGTACGACAACGAAGCGGGCGGTATTTACTTAGTAGAAACCCCTGAAGATGTTGCCGTTTTATCTGTTAAAAATCCTGAAAACCTTTTTTACTGTAGCCAGACCACGTTATCTGTTGATGATACGGCAGATGTGATTGATGCACTACGTACTAAGTTTCCGGCCATTGATGGCCCGCGTAAAGACGACATTTGTTATGCTACGCAAAACCGTCAAGATGCGGTTCGTGACTTAGCTGATAAAGTGGATGTACTGCTTGTAGTAGGGGCTAAAAATAGTTCTAACTCAAATCGTTTACGTGAGCTTGCTGACAAAATGGGCACCACTGCTTATTTAATTGATGATGCAAGTAATGTTGAAGCGGATTGGTTTAACAATGTAAATGCCGTAGGTGTGACTGCTGGGGCATCTGCGCCAGAAGTTTTAGTTCAACAGGTTATTACTCGTTTAAAAGAACTGGGTGGTAATCAAGTTGTTGAAAATCCTGGTGAAGAAGAGAACATAGTATTTGCCGTTCCTGTTGAGCTACGCTAATCTAAGCAAATAGTAGTCAACAGTTAAAAGAGGAGCCCATGAGCAAACAGCCAAATTCACACGGCTTGCTGATTGCGGCTCTTTTCCAATCCCGTGGTGTACTCGCCATACTTATCGTCAGTCAAGTTATTGCTGTTTTATTGGCGTTTTCACCGTTAAGTTTTGGTGATGTCTGGTTACGTCTGGCCATTTTTAGTTTCTTTTTGCACCTTATTTTCTTATCTAGTCTTTCTTGTCTTTATCTCTCACGGTCTGTGCTTACTAAATTATCTCAGGCAGTACAGTTATCTATCTTAGTAATTGTTTTACTGATTTTTACATACTTGTATAGCTTTGCAGTGCTAAACGTATTCGCAGATATCTTTGAAATGGTATCTAAGACGCACTTTATTGTGAGTAATCTGCTGATAATTTTTTTGGTTACAGTGCTTTTTGTTCAATTTTTGCTGATGCATAATCAAAAGGAGCAGCAAACAAAAGCCCTGGCTAAAGCCAAATTAGATGCGCTTCAAGCCCGCATTCGTCCTCATTTCCTATTTAATAGTTTGAATACTGCTGCTGAGCTAACCCACTATGATGTGGTGGCCGCAGAACAAGCCATTCTCGCATTAGCTGCACTCTCTCAGGCTGCTATGAAAAGTGGTAAAGCTATTTTACTTACCGATGAAATAACACTATGCCAACAATATATAGCACTAGAGCGATGGCGTTACGGAGAACGGCTAACAGTAAACTGGCAGTTACTTGATAAACTACCTGATATCGATATCCCATGTTTGACTCTCCAACCTCTTATTGAGAATGCAGTATTTTATGGGATCGAGACAGCAGAGCACGGTGAAATAAATGTCGAAATGCACCAGTCTGATAAAACTTACACATTTATTATTACTAACCCAGTAGTGAAGAACATCATGAATGAAAGGTCGGGTAATGGTATGGCACTTGATAATATTCGTGAACGCTTATCACTGTTTTATCAACGAAAGGCAACAATAACAACCACTCATCGCGATGGAATATTTAGGGTAAAACTTGTATTACCAAGGCAGAAAACAGCATGATAAAAGTATTAATTGTTGATGATGAACCGCTAGCTCGAGCACGTATTTCAAGGTTATTGTCAGAGCATAGTAATTATACAGTGATTGGTGATGCCTGTAATGGCGAACAAGCAATTGAATATTGTAAACAGTTACAGCCTGATGTCGTGCTACTCGATATTAATATGCCCAAGCTTAATGGGCTGGAGGTTGCTGCGACATTAAAGCAATTAACCATACCACCTGCCATCGTATTTCTTACAGCTCACCCTGAGCACGCACTAGAGGCATTCCAACTCTGTGCTGATGGTTATTTAGTAAAACCAGTTTCTGAGTCTTCGCTTAATCAAACATTATCGCAACTTAGCAAGCTTAATCGAACTCAATTAAGTGACTCTGCTAAAAGCTACATAAGTTATCAGCTCGGTGGTGTATTGCGCAGAGTAAATATTGAGAATGTGATTTGTTGCATTGCGGAACAAAAATATACTCGTGTCGTATTCGAAGGGGGCGAAGCAATCATTGAACAGAGCCTTAAACAACTCGAGCGTACTTTCCCTATACAATTATTGCGAATACATCGTAATACCCTTGTAAATAAGCAACATATTTATAGTTTAAACAGCCGACAGCCTGGTGGGCATACTTTAATTATGAACCAACTAGAAGAGGCTTTATCTGTTAGTCGTCGGGAATTAAAAGCGGTAAAAGCTGCATTGGGTAACTAGGAGCGAGAGTTTCACTGACCGTTCATCTAACATATTGACCGTTTATACATACACCTATTGCTATTATTTTTAGGCTTCTTATGCTTAAGGTATGTCAATTTATTAGCCACGTTCATTATGAAAAATAACTCTCATCAACAGGGCTTTACCTTAATCGAGGTGCTCATTGCATTTATTATATTGAGCCTTGGTTTATTAGGTGCTATCGCGCTTCAAGCGAAAGCAAAGCAAGCAAGTTTTGATGCTATGCAGCGCTCGGCTGCAATAGCGTTAGGGAATGATATTATCCACCGCATGAGAGCAAATGATACGGCAACTTTTTCAGCGCTATATAGTGGGCAGTTTCATAGCCAATCAGCATTAGGTAAAGTCTCTAGCTGTTATCAGGCGACATGCTCTCCACAGCAAATCGCTGCACTTGATAAACAGCAATGGGTGCGAGCAATTCAGGCACGAGAAAACACCGGAGCTCTGGATGAAGCAAGGGTGTGCATTAAAGCCACTGCAGTCTCAGGGGGCCTTCCAAGTGAGTATAATATTGAAGTGATCGTTAGTTGGCGTGGTCGACAAGAGTTTAAAGCAAGTGCAGAAAACTTAAAAACCGGATGTGGTTCAGTAAATGACCGTCGTCGCCTTGTCGTTCTTAACAGCTATATTTATTTAAGGTCGTAAGATGAATAAGTATAAAGGTTTTACGTTAATTGAAATGATGGTTGCCTTGTTCATAGGTGGTATTGTTTTAGGTGGTGTTGTTTTCACTTATATCAGTATGAAAGTGACTACTAAAAATACGATGATGATTGGCGAGCTGCAAGAAACTGGCAGATTAGCCCTTAATATACTACAGCGGGATATTGAGCAAGTTGGTTTTTGGGGAACTTTTTATGAGGATTCTTTTTCTGCTGCTAATACGCGACTAAACTTAGTAGCAAATCCTAGCCCTGATTGCTCTGTCGGTTTAAATAATGGTAGTTTCCCTGACCTAGCTTCTAGTACTAATTTTCGTTCAATTTATGCAGTGCAAGCTGCAGGCTCCTCTGCGCTGGGGTGTATTCGTGACGCTGTAGTAAATACGGATGTATTACAATTAAAGTTTTTAGAAGGCTTTCAAACTGAGCCAAGGTATACAAATTCTAGTTCGCACTATTTTGTAGCTGAGCAAGAATTTGCAATGTTTACTCGTGGCCCAGTTAATGCTGCTTCAATTAATCCAAACGCTACGGTGTGGCGTTATCGCCATAATGTTTATTACGTCTCTAAAGAAACTATTTATATCAATAAAAAACGTGTTGTTATTCCTGTTCTGAAACGAAAAAGATTGACCCCAGTACGCGGTATTTATACAGAAACTGTTATGGAGGGAGTTGAAAATATGCGGTTTGTTTTTGGCTTAGACACCACTAATGATAGTCGAGTTGACACTTATAAAAGTATTAATCAAATGACGGCTACTGATTGGGAGAATAGGCGTGGAATTTTGACAGTACAAGTTTTTTTACTTGCTAGATCGTTGATGCCAGATGATAACTTAAAGGTTAATAATCAAACCTATGAGCTAGGTGAAGGATCAAGCAGCAGAAAGCTTACATTTAAGGATAAATATCGACGCGCAATTTTTACAACAACCATTAGATTAAACAATGTAGGAGCAAATTTGTGGCGCATTTAAACCCTCCTAAAAAGCAACAGGGCATAGTATTGATCCTTGCTCTAATTATGGTTGTTGCAGTAACAGGGATTGCTGTAACTTTAATGAATAGCAGTAGTATTGATGCAAAAATAACAGCCGCGGTACAAGAGCGTGAAGTTGCTGAAAATGAAGTTATGGGTACAGTGCTGAAGGTGATTGCAAATCAAGCTGCTGCTGGAAGAAATAGTGCTTTTTTTAAAAAGCCTGAGCAAATACCTGAGG
>NZ_JAKGAW010000030.1:0-65219 GCF_021532475.1 Pseudoalteromonas sp. APAL1
AGTCATAAAGGGGCGAATACATTAAAGTGACCAGGGGTAGCTCCCCAAATAGAGTCCGTATATAAGCCAGCATCTAATCTTTATTTAATAAGTACTCCGTTGACAAAAAACGGGGAGTCCATATAAGGACATAGAGAGCACAGAGGAATACAAGGAGTTCTCTAGAGCGCAGCGCCTCTTATCCTCTTTGTGAATATTAAATCTAAAGCTCCTCCACCTTCTCTACCTCAACTGGCTCCGCCAACGCATTTTCATAAAACGCGAACACCGCTTTGGTATAAGGCTGAGCATAATGCTCATCAAGGGCAGCTTGCGATTCAAACTGCTCAACTAAAAACAAACAACGCTGCTCTTTGCTCGCAAACAATTCAAAACGATTACAACCAGGCTCTGCACGAGTGGCTGCTAAAATGCCCTGTAAACGCCCTTTACAGTCATCAAATAATGCCGCCTTTGGGGTAATTTTTGCCACGATATTAATCATACTGACTCCTTATTATATAACTTTAAAACCAATGCCCGAATTGGCGGGGCAACCGTAAATGCCACCACGAAAGCAGCAGGCCATGCATTAGCAAACGCCTTCATCCAACTTAGAAAAAATGTATC
This sequence comes from Pseudoalteromonas sp. APAL1, assembly GCF_021532475.1. NCBI lineage: Bacteria > Pseudomonadati > Pseudomonadota > Gammaproteobacteria > Alteromonadales > Pseudoalteromonadaceae > Pseudoalteromonas > Pseudoalteromonas sp. APAL1. The sequence continues at coordinate 610 of NZ_JAKGAW010000030.1, forward strand.
GCTCAGCCCTAAGTTGACATAAGTGACCCATGCCGAAAGTAAAAACGACATTAAAAACGAAAATGCCGCAGTAAAAGTAAAATGAATTTTCATATGTCCTCCTTGGCGTTACTATATTTGCACAGGCCAAGTGGCAACAGTCACGAAAATGCAAACTAAGATTGAGGGAGTCGTATGCTGGATGATCTGCATTTATTTATTGAAATAGCGCGCCGTAAAAGCATGAGCCAAACAGCAAAAGATTTAGGACTGAATCTATCAACCCTATCAAGGCGCATTCAGGCATTAGAAGAAAAACTCGCCGAGCCATTACTGCAACGCACAGCCCGAGGCATTGTGTTAACCGCCAAAGGCGAATCTCTGTATAACGAATTAGGCGAGCAAGTGCTTGCTCTTAACAGCCAGCTTGAGCAACTAAATAACTCATCCGCCGCAAAAGAGTTTTACCTGTTGTGCCCACAAAACATCATTGCGGGCCCACTGATGGGTGCAGTTAATCAGTTTGCGACGGCAAACCCTACGCTAAACCTCCACATTTACCCAAGTAATGCCAACAGCCAACTAAGCCAAAAACGTTTTGACTTAGCCATTCGCATTGGCGAACAACAAGACTCAAGTTATTTTCAAAAGCGCCTAGGCATGATCGCAATAAAGCTGATTAAAAAGAAAGATGCCCCAACATCAAGGCTGATACTGCCCTATTCAGAGTCACAACTCCCCAGCTGTTTTCTAAACAAATTAAAAACCGAGTATGAACACATAAGCTTTTGTTTTGATATTACAATCGCCAGAAAAATGGTTGAAGCAGGCTATGGCATTGGCTTACTACCAATGAGCGAAATTTGCTGTATAGACGATACCAGCCACTTTAGCTATATCGAATCACCCCAAAGTATTCCCGCAAGGCCAATTTACGCCCTCTGGCCACATTCACGCACGCCATCAGCAAATGCCCAGTTGTTGATAGAACAACTCCAAACCAGTATTGCAGACTCACCGAGTTTACAAGGAGAGGTGTTGGTGCTTTAGTTGCTATTCATTGTAGGTCGGGCTTCAGCCCGTCTAGTAACTCAATCTTTAAAGCAACGATATAGACCAAACACAAACAACATGGCCGCAATGCCAGCCAAGGCTAATTGCCAAATTTTAAGGCCATTGAACTTTGTAGATTGTGGACTAACACTCTCATTTAAAGGAGCCGAAGCTTGCTGAATTGTTGGCTCGGTTATCTGGCTCTTTATTGCAATTTGGCTTGTGGCTTTGTTTGAATTTATTTCTGTAATGGTTGGCTTTACTGAAATAACTACATCTTTGTATTCTGATTTTTGTTTATCGCTCCAAGCCGATTCAAATAGCGCCTTTTGCTCAGCTTTATTTTCGCTACACCATACAAAATCAGCTTGCTGAATATTTTTCGCTCTACAGCGATCCGGTAATTGATAAAATTGCCCCCAAGCATGGCGCTTTTTATCGTCATTATATGAATTTGAATACACCGTAGAGTTATGTACTTTGGTGTTTAAAAGTGCGGTAGGGTTCGAGCGATACGTATAATTACCGCCATTACCAGAACTTCTTTTTGGGTGTTTGCAGTGTCTCGCCAGCAGCGTAAAAAGCTCATCTAAACGTTGATTCCAACGTTCACCTTGCCTAGCCGTATAGCTACGATTCATTCTTTTACGAATGCCCTCGCGCTCAGCCTCAATACTATCGCAGCGACTTTTTGAATATTGCTCTTCAGCAACCGTGTTGAAACTCGCAAGCAAAATAGCGAGAGATAAAATCCATTTATTCATAACATTACATCTATGTAATTTGGTAGGCCACATTGTACCAAATATAGGGTGTGGAAAAAGTGGCCTATTAACTATTTATTTAGTTATGTCGCGTTGGTAACGGTAACCAAAGAGAAATAAACACCAAGCTATGAAATGCATTTAATTTCATTACCTAAAATTCATTATTAAGTTTAATATTTTAATTTTGCATTTCGATGGTACCTTATACAGATACATGACAGAACGGACTCCTTATGATTTTAAAAGATAAAACACCGTCAACTTCACCATCAATCAAGATTAAAGCTGGGGACAAGCAAGAGCTAGATGTAGCATTTTATTTGCGCCGAGCATTCAAAGATCATCCACAAGTGTTCGTATTTAATGATGTTAAATTTAAGCACAATAACGAATCAGCTCAGATTGACCACTTAATTGTTTATACATATGGGTTTATTTTAATCGAATCAAAAAGCATAACAGGCGAAGTTGCCATAAATGAGCATCAGGAATGGAGCCGTAGTTATCGAGGAAAATGGCAAGGAATGCCATCACCAATAAAGCAAGTTGAACTCCAACAAGCCTTATTAAAGAATTTAATGACGAGTAACGCGGAGCAGTTACTTCCCAAAATGTTTGGCAAATTACAGCAGAACTTCGGGGGACGAGAATGGCATAGTATCTGCGCAATTTCGAGTAATGCCATAATCAATCGAGATAGCATGCCAAAGTCACTTGAAGATCGATTAATTAAATCTGAATTTTTAGCTGATAAGCTTTTAGAGATAATGAAGTTACCAGCATCAGCCCCTAACGCATTGCACTTTTTTTCAACTAACGTACGCCCATGGTTTAGTGAGGAAAGCCTATCTAAGATTTGTCAGTTTCTTTTAGCTCAAAATATTAAATCAACCGAGCAACCAGTAAACGACGAGTCACCCGTAACCCTTAATGAACCCGAATCAATTTACAAAAGTGAAGTTAAAGAAGAGGTTTTATTAAGTGCTGAGGAACCTAAAGTCATACACTTAAAGTGTAAAAATTGTAGTAATGAACACACTCTTGAAGCCCGTTCAGGACGATATGGATACTATGTCAATTGCTCAAACTGTAATACGAATACTCCGATGAAAGCACCGTGTATTAAATGTAATGATCAAAATACGAAAGTTAGTAAGCGTAAAGATACTTACTCATTGATTTGTGATGGTTGTGGTAATAAAGCGCTAATAAAATTTGATAATAATGTCGCGTTGGCGACGGCAACCAAATAGAAGTAAACGCCGACTTCTCTTTGGAATCTCTCGGCGCCCCGAGGTTCTCACTGTTCCCTCAATTTGAATTAATTAAATGAACGTAAACAGCGTAGATAGGCCATCCGTGGCCAAGCTACGCTTTTTACAGCATCCATGCTGTAAATTACTCATAATTAAATTTCGGGTGTGAACACGGGGAAAACCTCAGCAATCGCCTGCAACTGAACAATGAGTTATTGCTTGTTTTCATCTAAAAAGTTATATGAAATTTAAACCTAAGCTCATTAAGAATTATATAAGTGATTTGTCTGCGCGACTAAATCTAACGCGTGGACATTTTTACTTCCCGCCAACTCAAATCTATCTTTTGCAAGCCAGAGTTTTGCACCATTGCTGCTGGCAACTTGGTATGCCCAGTTGCTTACAGCGAGGGATTTATCTACATCACAATGAAAATAGCGAGTTAGTTCATCAGTGAGTAGCTGGCTGTGGCGATCGAGATTTTGATCTTGCCAACGTTCGCGGTGCAACTGGGCTGCTAAAAAGTCACGCTTACTGTTATTACAACTTCGATGGGCGGCAACAAAATTATGGCCTAAATCGTTAGCGTAGCGGGCAAAGGGAATAAAGTGATCAACTTCTATCGCGCTTGTGAGTGGCTTTTGACAATAAAAACACTGGCCTTTTTGTATTTCGACTAAAATTGGTTTTGCTTTGTTTAGTGCTGTGCGGTCAAAACCAAATAAAAAGTCATGCAGTTGGCTTTGCGGGCCAATAAGTGCTTGATTGTGCTTAATGCTTTGAATCTTTTGTAGCCATGCATTTTTAGCTAAATAGACAACTAAATCGTAAAAGCGTCTAAAGCAAGCGGCTATGCCTGCGTTTAGAGTGATATAGCTTTTGCCTTTTATGTGTGGGTATAAAAAGCACTCTTCTTGTTTGGCTAGAATTTGTAAGCGCCACAAAGGGCCTGTTTTTAATGTGTCTAAAGCAGCTTTGTAAGTGGTGTGCCAGTAAGGGCTTAATTTGAGCTGGCGTAAGCTACGAATATTGTTTTGCTGGCACTCGTATAGTACCGCAATCACTTTTGATTGCGCACCCGAGTTTTGTTTAAGTAAAGCACTTTCACCACTATGAGCAGAAGAAAATGGCACTGCATGGTGCCAATAAAGCTCTATTAACTTTTCAGCTAGCTTAGCAAGATCAATGTTTAACTCGCTAGCTTCATACATCATTGGTTGCTCAACACAAACATCAGCCAACGCATGTAATAGTGCAAACTTATATGTCGCACTAAAATCACCTTCCACCAGCATACGCTGAATGTAAGCAATGAAATCGAGTTGCTGCTGCATGGCCATCATCAATCAAGCCTTAAGTGTACTTTTGAAAGGTGCTTTAAAGTTCATGAACCGTTCCCTGTTTACATAATCATATTTGCCACTTATGCTCATAACGCATTGTTGTAGCTTGAATATTGGCGATTTAGTTTAGGAACAATCTAGCATGAAAAGCTATTGCAAATATAGGATTTTAGGTAGAGCTATACTCTAAAACCCATACAATATTGGGAGAGTTGCGGTATAGCCTGCTATACCGCATGTAAACTACTATATCGTTCTTCTATGCAAAATGGCGTTTAACCATGTTTCTGTGGCGCGCTCTGGGCGTTGGTCAGCGCTTTGCCATGACTTGAGGATAAATAGGTCTGTGCCTTTAATTATGTTCTCAAGGGCTTGTTCGTTTAGGTCGGTAAATTCGCGACCGTTGTGTTCGCGCTCGCCGTCGCCGTATTTAAACGATACATACACGATGCCTTGTGGCTTTAATACGCGGGCAAGGTTGTTGAATGCTTCGGTTAAATCGTTTTTTGCTACGTGAATAAGGCTTGCGCAGCACCAAATGCCGTCGTATTTGGCAACGTGGTTTAGCTCTAGAAAGCTGCTTACAGCTACGTCTTGATTTAAGTATTCTGACGCCAGCTTTGCCATAACTGGGCTGATATCGAATGCATCTACGCTATAACCACGCTCTTTAAAGATGAAAGCGTCGCGGCCAGAGCCACAACCGGCATCGAGTAAAGCGCCTTTTTTTGGGATCAGCGGTAAGAATTCGTCGTAAAGTTCATTGAGGTCTACATCGAGTGTGGCATCTACAAATGCTTGCGCATTTTGGTTGTAGTATTCGACGGTTTTGGATGCCATTTTACTTCCTTTATAGGGGCAAGATTGCTTGGCGCTAAAATACCATTAAAGCTAGGTACTAAAAAGATATCAAATTGATTTTAAGTATTTTTGGCGGGAAATATTTTTATACTCCAGCGTAATAGATGAGGCACAATATTGAAGAAATAATACTCACAAAGAGGATAAGAGACGCTGCGCTTTAGAGGAAAAACTAATAGGATTAACTAGTATCTCATTGTCTTCTCATTCAGTTCTCTTTGTGAATTAAGGTATTGAACCACAGAGTACACCGAGGCACTTCGCGCTACACAGAGAAACTTAATGCACAAAGAGCTTATGAGGCGCTGTGCTATAGAGGTAAAAACTAATTGGCTTAACTAGTATCTCATTGTCTTCTCATTCTCTTCTCTTTGTGCAAAAAATATTGGAACCACAGAGTACATCGAGGCGCTGCGCGCTACACAGAGTAAAACCAATACTCACAAAGAGACTAAGAGACGCTTCGCTTTAGAGAAGTAAGTCTTTATACCTCATTGTTTTCTCATTCACTTCTCTTTGTGCAAAAAGATATTTGAACCACAGAGTTCATCGAGGCGCTGCGCGCTACACAGAGTAAAACCAATACTCACAAAGAGTGATAAGAGACGCTGCGCTTTAGAGGAAAATAGCTAATTTGCTTAACTATTATCTCATTGTGCATAAAGAACCTACAGTAAATAAATGCCTGTTTGACACTATGTAAAACGGCAGCTACATATTTTCCCTATAGTTTTATACTTTTAACTCAACAACATTGCACAATTGGCAATTTACTAGCACTATTATATATTAAAAAGACTTTAGTCTGAGGTAAGCATGCACGACAAGCAAACTCATTGCCAGCCAACAGGTTGCAATAACTGTAAAGACAAACTAGAACTTGGCTTTGATTTCACCATGGCTTTTCAGCCTATCATTGACTGCGCAGCAAAGCAGATCTTTGGTTATGAAGCATTAGTTCGCGGGCCTAATAATGAGTCGGCTTATTCTGTTATCTCACAAGTGAACGATGAGAACCGCTATACCTTCGACCAACTTTGTCGTATCAAAGCTATTTCGCTTGCAGCAAAGCTAAAGCTTGATTCTATTTTGAGTATCAACTTTTTACCTAACGCGATTTACAAACCTGAGCGCTGTATTAGAACAACCCTTGAAGCGGCTAAACAATATGACTTTCCGGTAGAACAGATTATGTTTGAATTTACCGAGGTTGAGCAAGTTGAAGACACGAATCACATTAAACGTGTTGTTGAATATTATCAGTCGTTGGGGTTTATTACGGCTACGGATGATTTTGGTTCTGGTTATTCGGGTTTAAATTTACTGGCTGACTTTCAAAGCAATATTATTAAGCTTGATATGGCACTAATTAGAGATATTCATTTAAATAAAACTCGCCAAGCAATTGTGAGCCATTGTATTGCGATGTTTGATGAATTAAATATCACTACGCTGGCTGAGGGTATTGAAACGATTGAGGAATATCAATGGTTACGCCAAGCTGGGGTGAGTTTAATGCAAGGTTATTTATTTGCACGTCCGGGTTTTGAGAGTTTGCCTGAGGTAGATTTTAGTCTGTTGCGTGAGGCTTAAAACTCGCGTCAGCCCGCATCAGATTTATATCAAAAACCTAATTTACAAAGAGAACATTAGACGCTGCGCTTTAGAGGGAAATCAGTAAGATCTTTTAATATATAGGCTCATTCACTTCTCTTTGTGAAATAAAGATTTGAACCACAGAGGTCACCGAGGCGCTGCGCGCTACACAGAGACACCAAAATTCACAAAGAGGATAAGAGACGCTTCGCTTTAGAGGATTCATATTAAGTAGCTGTCTATTTCAAATGCTCATTGTCTTCTCATTCACTTCTCTTTGTGAAAAAAAGACTTGAACCACAGAGGTCACCGAGGCGCTGCGCGCTACACTGAGACACCAAAATTCACAAAGAGGATAAGAGACGCTTCACTTTAGAGAAGTACACTTTAATACCTCCGTTTCTTCCTCTGTGCTCTCTGTGTCCTCTGTGGTTAGAAAGAGATTACAATTAACTGATGTACCCTTATTCACTTCTCTGTACGCATAAAAAATCCTACGGGCTGATTTAAGATTAAGAGCACTAACAGATGCTTTTAGGGCGCTTTCCAACTTTAATTTGTACCTTTTTCAATTTAAAAATAACAACTTACTGATTGCCGTAATTACAATTTATCTGTAACTTGTGTCGCCCATTTCGCTACGCACTACTATAATATTAAGCGAAATCAACATTTTCATACTAAATACTAGGGATACACAATGAAAAAACTTCCTATTGCATTGGCTCTATGTGCTGCTTTTGTGTCTGCAAACACAATGGCAGAGGTTCGCATAAATGGCTTTGCTTCTATTGTTGGCGGTAAAGCCCTTGACGACGACGCAACGCTTTATGGTTACGATGACGATATTTCGTTTAAAAACGAAAGTATGTTCGCATTACAGCTTTCTGCAGATTTACAAGAAAAGCTAAGCGCTACGGCACAAATTGTAGCGCGTGGTAGCGATGATTTTGATGCTGAGTTTGAGTGGGCTTATTTAACCTATGAGTTCAGCGATGAGCTACAAGTGAGTGCAGGTAAAATGCGTGTGCCTTTTTACCGTTATTCAGACTTCTTAGACGTTGGTTATACTTACCGTTGGGTTCGTCCGCCGCAATCTGTTTATAACCTCCCGTTTTCAACGTATGAAGGCCTAAGCCTGTTACATAACACGCAATTAGGTGATTGGGATTCAACCGTTCAAGTTATTTACGGTAGCTTCGATGGCAACATTGCTGTGGTATCAGTTAATGGCGATACAGAGCTTAATGATATTGCTGGTATCAACTGGACGATGAGCTACGACTGGTTCAGTGCTCGTGCTGCATACTTTGTAGCAGACACAACAATTGCAATCGAAAACGACACCGATGCAGGTGTTGCGCTTAATGGCCTTGAGCAAACGCTAAGAGCTGCGGGCTTTGTTGATCAAGCTGATAATATTGCTGTTAACGAAGATGATGGCTCTTTCTTCGCTGTGGGCTTTTCGATTGATTACAACGATATTCTATTTGATGCTGAATACACTGAGTTTGAAGTAGAAAACAGCGCCCTTGCTAAACAAACTCAATACTATACCTCTGTTGGTTACCGTATGGATGAGTGGATTGTGCACTTAACTTACGAAAATAACGACGACAAACACGATAGCAACCGCTACAACGCACTACCTGCAGTACCAGCTTTAAACGCAGGTATTAATCAGGTGCTTGAGGGCGTAAAAGCGAAGAGCAATGTGTATACCATTGGTACTCGTTATGACTTCCACCCATCAGCTGCTTTAAAAGTAGATTTCAGCCGCTTTAAAGATGATATTACAGATACAGAAACCGACGTTGTTGCTGTTGCTGTTGATTTAGTTTTTTAATTGGAGTTTATGATGAAAAAATTATTAATCGCTACAGCACTCACCGTTTGTTCGCACGCTGCATTTGCTGATGTTGCTGTTATTGTAAACCCTGCAAATGGCAATGCTATTGATGAAGGAACAATCAAAAAGATTTACCTTGGCAAAGCAAAGTCGTTTGATGATGGCACCAAAGTAAACCCGGTAAACCAAGACGGCAACAGCGTAAGCGACGAGTTTAACGATAAGGTGGTTGGTAAGTCGAGCAGCCAGCTTAACGCTTATTGGTCAAAACTGGTATTTACAGGTAAAGGTACGCCACCTGAAAAACTAGCAAACGATCAAGCTGTTATTGATTTTGTTGCAGCCAATAGCGACGCCATTGGTTATATCGATGCAGCAAAAGTAACTGATAAAGTTAAAGTAGTAGGTACTTTTTAAGTGCTAGCTTAAATACTCACTACGTTAATAAAAAACCAGGCGATGCCTGGTTTTTTATGCGCTTAAATTACTCAACTTTAAATTTTGCAGTGGCGTCGAGTAACGAATCAGAAAGGTAGTGAAGGTTCTTCGCTACATCACGTACCGCCGAGAGTGAATCCATTGTTTCTTCAAACGACATATGCATATTCGACACGTTCTCAACCACCATACTTGCCACAGATGTTTGTTCTTCGGTGGCTGCGGCAATCTGAGAGTTCATACCGTTAATTGATAATATCTGCTCAGAAATTTTATCAATAGATTGCCCTGTATTTTCAACAGCTTCAGCATTGTTTGTAGCCATATCTCGGGCTGAGTTCATAGCAGTTACCGCATCGCTTGCTGCGGTGGTTAGCGTTGTAAGTAGCTCTCTGATTTCGTTAGTTGAGTGTGATGTTCTTGAAGCAAGCTCACGCACTTCGTCAGCAACAACCGCAAAACCACGGCCTTGTTCACCTGCACGTGCTGCTTCAATAGCCGCATTTAAAGCAAGTAAATTAGTTTGCTCAGCAATAGAGGTAATTACGTTTAAAATTTGCGTTACATTTTTGGTGTCATTCGCCAGCTGGTTAATTGTCGAAGCAGCTTGGTTAATTTCATCACTTAATGTACGTGATTCACTTACAGAGCGTCTTATTTGCGTTCGGCTTTGCTCTACTTCCCGTTCAGCGGTTTGCGCAGCTTGCGATGCGTTTGCCGCTGAGTGAGAAATATCAGCAACACTTTGACGCATTTCTTCCATCGATTGCTTCACAATTTCAGCATCTGATGTTTGTTTAGTTGTTGCACGCTCGGCGCGTTCCATACCTTGCACAAGCCGGGTTGAGTTTTCCATTAATGGCTCACACACTGCTATTACTTCAAGTACAGCAGCCTTTAACAACTGTATAAAGGCATTGAAGTTAATCGAAACTTGGCCAATTTCGTCTTTAGCGTGTACTTCAAGTTGGGTGCTCAGCGAGCCTTTACCGTCGGCTAACAAACGTAAGTTACTTGCCGCAGCACTGGCTGATGAGCCAATTCCACGGGCAATCCAAATCGATGTAGCAATTAGTAACAGTAATGAAACTACCGAGACAATCAGCATTAAATTAAGCGCATTGTCTGAACGAGCTTTGGTTGCTTGTACAAGCTCAAAAAAGCGATCATCAGCGCGAGATTGAGCACGCTTAAAACCTTCAAGCACTGCTTCGTACTGTTTGGTTTTTTGCTGGGCTTGCTGCTGAATTTTGCTGAAGTCGGCAGTTCCTTCAATCATCGAGCTTGCAATACTCGAAGACGTTTGTGCATAAAGCTCTAACTGTTTTTTTGTATCGCTATTCACGTAGCCATCGTTAATGCTGATGATGTCTTGTAGGTTTTCGTTAATCTTTTTATAGGTTTGTGCTGCGCTATCGACTAAATCTGATTCACCAAATGTCACCGCCTGTGTATATAGTTCGTCTAGTTTTTCGAGTAAGGCTACATTGGCGGTAGTAAGTTTTACGACTTGATAGGATGACTTTTCTAATTCATCGAGTGAAATTTTGTTATCGTTCATAGCGATAAAGTTGGTTACCACTATAATCACGAATGCCGTTATGGCAATGCATGTTATGGCATGTATCTTTTTTGAAATGCTTAAGTTGTTGAAAGAGAAACCTGCAGACATTTAATCCACCTTTGCTGTCATAGTCTTAATATTATCGCCCGATTTCCCTAAAGTATTAACTATATTTATATATTTTCAGGTTTTTTTCGTATTTTGTGCGGTTTTTTAGGATCTGGATGAAGAGCGAGAAGATAATATTCAAAAAGACAAGAGCTTTTCGCCTTCAGCTCTGAGATGCGCGAAACAAGTTTCACGCCTACGCGCAACAGCGGGTTTTTCCCGCGTCATCAGGTGTTAGATTTTGGGCACTAGGCGCTAGGACGCGATGTAAAATCGCTACGACCTCGAATCTCGCATCTCGTAACTTTCCCCTTTCACCTTGAAACTTTCTCTTTTTTAATGGCGTTCTTTGGGGCTGATCTGTATAATCCGCGGCCTATTATTTACCCTATTGCTTGTTTATTTTCGCAGTTTCTGCGCCCATAACCCTGTCAGTATTTTTCTAGGAATAATTCGTTGATTTCAACCGCAAATATCACCATGCAGTTTGGTGCAGAGCCTTTGTTTGAGAACATTTCAGCTAAGTTTGGTAATGGCAACCGCTATGGTTTAATTGGCGCGAATGGCTGCGGCAAATCAACCTTTATGAAAATTCTAAGTGGTGCGCTTGTGCCAACCTCTGGCAATGTGTCGATTGCACCGGGTTTAAAGCTAGGTACGCTTAGCCAAGACCAGTTTGCGTTTGAGCAATACACTGTAGTTGATGCGGTTATCATGGGTGATGCCGAGCTTTGGAAAGTAAAACAAGAACGCGACCGTATTTATTCACTGCCAGAAATGAGTGAAGAAGATGGCATGAAAGTCGCTGAGCTTGAAAGCGTTTTTGCCGAAATGGATGGCTACACAGCAGAAAGCCGTGCAGAAGAAATTTTGATCCAAGCGGGTATTGAGCAAGAGTTTCATTACGGCTTAATGGCGAACGTTGCGCCGGGCTGGAAACTACGTGTGCTTTTAGCGCAGGCACTGTTTGCAAACCCTGATATTTTGCTACTTGATGAGCCAACCAATAACCTTGATATTCACACAATTACTTGGCTAGCTAACGAGCTTAACCAGCGAAAGTGTACGATGATTATTATCTCGCACGACCGTCACTTCTTAAACTCGGTGTGTACACACATGGCCGATATCGACTACGGTGAGCTAAGAATTTACCCAGGTAACTACGAAAAGTGGATCGAAGCTTCAAGCTTACAACGCGAACAACTGCTTGCTGAAAACGCTAAGAAGAGCGCTGAAATTGACGAGCTACAAGAGTTCGTAAACCGCTTTGGTGCTAACGCATCAAAAGCAAAACTAGCCAGCTCTCGTGCTAAGCGCATGGACAAAATTAAGCTTGATGAAGTAAAAGCTTCAAGCCGTATTAGCCCATCACTTCGTTTTGACGAAGGTAAAAAGATGTATCGCCAAGCATTAGAGCTTACTAAGCTAGGTCATGGCTTTGAGGGTGAAACCCTGTTTAGCGGCGGTGACTTATTGCTAGAAGCCGGTGCTAAGCTTGCGGTTATTGGTGAAAACGGTGTTGGTAAAACCACCCTATTACGCTGCCTAGTGAATGAATTACAAAGTAACGAAGGTGTGGTTAAGTGGTCTGAAAATGCCAGCATTGGTTATTGCCCACAAGACAGCAGTAAAGAGTTTGATAACGACTTAACTCTATTTGATTGGATGTCGCAGTGGCGCACCGCTAAGCACAACGATTTAATGGTGCGTGCTATGTTAGGCCGTTTATTATTCACCGCAGATGACGCTAACAAAAAAGCGCGTAACTGTTCAGGTGGTGAAAAGAACCGTCTATTGTTTGGTAAGCTGATGATGCAAGACACCAATGTGCTAATTATGGATGAGCCAACTAACCACATGGATATGGAAGCCATTGAAGCGCTCAATAATGCTTTAAAAGATTACCAAGGCACGCTTATTTTTGTGAGCCACGATCGTGAGTTTGTATCGTCATTAGCGACTCGTATCATCGATATTAAAGATAAAAAGCTTATCGACTTTCAGGGCACGTTCGATGAATATATGGACCATGTTGCGCAACAAGCGCAGTAAGTTTAAACAGGTTTTATAGCTACTCCCTTTATTTGGTGGCTCTAGTGGTTCTGTTTAGATTTAAACATTGAACCACTAAGGCGCTAAGTGCTTCACAAAGAAACTAAACTCACAAAGAGAATAAGAGACGCTGCGCTTTAGAGGATTCTAATTAAGTAGCTGTCTATTTCGCATACTTATTGTCTTCTCTTTCTCTTCTCTTTGTGAAAAAGATATTGGAACCACAGAGGTCACCGAGGCGCTGCGCGCTACACAGAGAAACTAAACTCACAAAGAGGATAAGAGACGCTGCGCTTTAGAGGATTCTAATTAAGTAGCTGTCTATTTCGCAAACTCATTGTCTTCTCGTTCTCTTCTCTTTGTGAAAAAGATATTGGAACCACAGAGGTCACCGAGGCGCTGCGCGCTTCACAGAGAAACTAAACTCACAAAGAGGATAAGAGACGCTGCGCTTTAGAGGATTTAAATTAAGTAGCTGTCTATTTCGCATACTCATTGTCTTCTCTTTCTCTTCTCTTTGTGAAAAAGATATTGAAACCACAGAGGCACCGAGCAGCTTCGTGCTTCGCAAAGAAACTAAATTCACAAAGAGGATAAGAGACGCTGCGCTTTAGAGGATTTAAATTGAGTAGCTGTCTATTTCGCATACTCATTGTCTTCTCGTTCTCTTCTTTTTGTGAAAAAGATATTGGAACCACTGAGATCACCGAGGCGCTGCGCGCTTCACAGAGAAACTAAAATTCAAGCCAGTCCTACGAATGAAAGCATTAGGTTCTGGGTTTTAGGCGCTAGAACGCGATATGAAATCGCTGCTACCTTGTCACTTTACTCTTTTAAATCGCTAACTTCCCTAAACTAAAAAAGGCTACACATTGTGTAGCCTTTGTACTTAAAGGAATTTTAAATTAAATATCAAAGCGATCGGCATTCATTACTTTTACCCATGCGTCGACAAAATCTTTCACAAAACGCTCTTTGTTGTCGTCTTGTGCGTAAAACTCTGCGTAAGAGCGTAGGATTGAGTTTGAGCCAAACACTAAATCAACGCGTGTTGCTGTCCATTTAGTTACACCCGTGCTGCGCTCGATAATATCGTAAAGACCATTACCTGTTGGCTTCCATGTGTAAGCCATGTCAGTTAGGTTTACAAAAAAGTCTGTGCTAAGTGTGCCTACATTATCTGTAAACACGCCATGCTTAGAGCCGCCATGATTAGTGCCTAGTACACGCATACCACCAACAAGGGCGGTCATTTCTGGTGCTGTTAAGCCCATTAATTGCGTACGCTCTAACATTAGCTCTTCTGCTGAAACCGCATAGTCTTTCTTCAACCAGTTACGGAATCCATCGTGAATTGGCTCAAGTACGTCGAACGAGTCTGCATCTGTCATCTCGTCTGTGGCATCACCACGACCAGGCGCAAATGGTACAGTTACATCAACACCCGCGGCTTTTGCTGCTTGTTCAACCGCTGCTGTACCACCTAAAACAATTAAGTCAGCGAGACTTACTGGTTTACTTAAACCCGCTTGTACAGATTCAAGTGCGCTTAATACTTTAGCTAAACGCTCAGGCTCGTTACCTTGCCAATCTTTTTGCGGTGCTAGGCGAATACGTGCACCATTTGCACCACCGCGATGGTCTGAACCACGGTAAGTGCGGGCGCTATCCCATGCTGTTGCGATTAAGTCTGCTTGGCTTACACCACAGTTAAGTAGCTTGGTTTTAAGTTCGCTAATTTCGCTGTCTGATAAGGTGTAATCAACCGCTGGGATCGGATCTTGCCAGATCAGATCTTCGCTTGGAACATCGGCACCTAAATAACGTGATTTAGGACCTAAGTCACGGTGCGTTAGTTTGAACCATGCACGAGCAAACACATCACTAAAGTATTCAAAATCATCGTTAAAACGCTCGATAATCTTACGATAGGTTGGGTCCATCTTCATCGCCATATCGGCGTCGGTCATAATAGGATTTAAACGAATTGATGGATCTTCTACATCAACTGGTTTGTCTTCTTCTTTAATATCGATTGGTTCCCACTGCCACGCACCTGCCGGGCTCTTCTTAAGTTCCCACTCGTAGTTAAGCAGTAAGTAGCAATAGCCGTTATCCCACTTAGTTGGGTGAGTTGTCCATGCGCCTTCGATGCCCGACGTCATGGTATCACGACCAATACCACGTGAATTGTGGTTGTTCCAGCCAAGGCCTTGCTCAAATACATCAGCTGCTTCTGGCTCAGGGCCAACGTTTTCTTCGCTACCATTACCATGAGTTTTACCCACGGTATGACCACCCACTGTAAGTGCGGCAGTTTCTTCGTCATCCATTGCCATACGGGCAAATGTTTCGCGAACTTGTTCAGCCGTTTTAAGCGGATCAGGATTACCATTCACCCCTTCTGGGTTTACATAAATTAAGCCCATTTGTACTGCTGCCAATGGGTTTTCCATGGTGTCTGGTTTGGCTACATTTGTATAGCGCTCATCACTGGGTGCTAACCACTCTTTTTCAGCGCCCCAATAAACGTCTTTCTCTGGATGCCAAATATCTTCGCGGCCACCGGCAAAGCCAAAAGTTTTTAAACCCATTGATTCGTAAGCCATATTACCGGCTAAGATCATTAAATCAGCCCAAGAAAGTTTGTTACCGTATTTCTTTTTAATTGGCCAAAGTAAACGGCGTGCTTTATCTAAGTTAGCGTTATCTGGCCATGAGTTTAATGGCGCAAAGCGTTGGTTACCCGTACCACCGCCGCCGCGACCATCTTCTAAACGGTATGAACCCGCTGAGTGCCATGCCATACGGATCATTAAACCACCATAATGGCCCCAGTCAGCTGGCCACCATTCTTGGCTTTCAGTCATTAAGTTTTTTAAATCGGTTTTAACAGCTTCAAGGTCAAGAGATTTGAATGCTTCTGCGTAATTAAAGTCTTTGCCGTAAGGATTCGTTTTGCTGTCGTGTTGATGAAGAATGTCGAAATTGAGTGCGTTTGGCCACCAGTCGGTATTTGATTGAGCGGTGACAGTGTTACTACCATGCATTACCGGGCACTGGCCCGTTTTTCCGTTACTCATTATGTGCTCCTCATAAGCTAAAAATATGACGAAACGCTAAAAGTTCACTTTTATCCCTTTCGTCATAAAGAGAGATTTTCTAATAGTTATGAATAACTAATAGCAAATAAGTTCCTGTTGTTTAAAACTATAGGAGTTGTACTTTGATAAAGCTAGATTAAGAACATGGTTTTAAATCGATTGCACCGATAGAAAAATCTGATTTGATTCATTTTGCAAAACCGTTCATTTTATAAGGGTATTATTAAACAGCGAGTAGCCCTTATGAAAACCATTAATCCTGACGTTGCTAGACAACTAAGCATTAACTTTTTTATCGCCAATTTACCTATTTTGATGTTAACGGGCCTCGTAGTTGCTTCGCTTGTGGGATTAACTTTTCGAAGCTCGGTTATGTTTTGGCTGGCGCTACTAATAACACCTATAAGCCTAAATTATTTATATTCTAAAAAACGTATTAAGCAGTTTTGCAAAAACAACAAATGCACTGATATTTCTTGCCTTGCCAAGCAAACTGATTAATTTTTAATTTTATTACCCAGTCACCAGATTATTTAGCCTGCAACTTGTTTAAAAATTAATTAGTTATGCAAGTTTTTGCGGCAATTTGAAGGTAACAGTAACGCCGTTATTTGGCTTGCTATCGATGCTTACTTCACCTTGCAGTGCTTGCGTTGCAAGGTTATAAACTATCGACATACCCAAACCACTACCGCCATTGCCACGTTTGGTGGTGAAGAATGGCTCAAACACTTTATGCATTACATCTTCACTCATGCCATGTCCATTGTCTAAATAGCAAATAGAGTAGGTATCGCTTTGTTTATCAACGGTTACTGATATTGTTATTTTATTTTGATCTCTGCCCACAAACCCATGTACACAACTGTTGTTAACAAGATTCAGAAAAATTTGGCTTAATGCCCCAGGTACAGTTATTAGCTTAAGGTCGTCATTACATTGAATATCAACTTCGATATTATGACTTCGGGTCAATGGCATTAAACTATGTAAAATATTTTCAAGGTAGTCTTTGATGTTTGTTTCAAGTAAGTTCAAAGATGATTGGTCAACAGCTGTTTGCTTAAAATCACTAATTAGCTTTGCCGCGCGCTCAAGATTTGCAAAAGAAATCTTAAAACATTCATTTAAGTGATTCATTCCTTCAAGTAATGCCGTTTTAGTTAAGGTATTAGACTCTATTAATTTATTTAAGGTATTAAGTTTATCTTTTGCGGAGCTATTCGCGGTGACTGCAATGCCAATTGGGGTATTTACTTCATGTGCTATACCCGCCACGAGGTTACCAAGCGAGGCCATTTTTTCTGATTCGATCAACTTTTCTTGCATGGTCGTCAATTCAGATAAGGTCACTTCGAGCGTGCGAGTACGCTCTGCCACCCGTTGCTCTAATAATTGATTGGCACGTTCAAGTTTGGCATTGGTTCGTTCATTTTCTTGAGCCGACAGTGCTCTGCCATATAAATCTGCTAATGCACCGATAAATGAACACTCATCTTCACTCCAGTGCCTTGCTCCACCAATATGCTCACAACAAAATATTCCGATCATTTTACCTTTATAGCGAATCGGCGCATCGAGCATAGCGCCAATATTAAGCGGTTTCAGGTAGCTTTCACTAAACTCAAAGGTGGCTGGATCGGTATGGGCATCTTCTGCGGTGATCGTTCGCTGGGTATCGAGCGCTTTAAAATATGCTGGATATGTATCGCGTGGAAGAACCAGTGTCTGAATTTCCTGATTATTCTCTCTATCAAGTAATAATCGGCATTCAATGGCGGTGTTTTCGGCATTTAAAAGCCAGATCCCAGCTCTGCCTATTTCTAGGCCATCAAGAACAGCATTAAGGATTAAGCGTTCAGCTAATTCAACATTACCACTGTCAAGATCAGAGGAAATTGATACTCCATAGAGCAGTTGGACTAGTTGTTGGCGCATACCATCACCTTTTAGTTTTACATCAACTTAAGTCTAGACGAACATAGCCATTCTTAAAGACTGACTTTGAATTTTTAAAAAACCTTTTAGTATTAAGTGGTTGTTCAGATAGACACAGGTATATTTATACCTAACTCCTGTTGATACCCCTTACGACTTTATGTTGTTTAAGCAGTTTGGCCAGCTCTCCCCCGAGTTGGCTTTTTTTTGCCTAGTCCCCAGTGCTCACGCATGTTAAAGTAAACTTAGAATTCACTAAATATAAATAAGTTATGCGTTATATCTTAATTTTAATCACTTTTTTAATGAGCTTTCATACGCTAGCGGCAGCCCAAAATGAACCTGAAAACCGCCCAGCCCTTAGTGAAGCTGAACAACAACAAGCACTGAATAACCTTCAAGAACCAATGTATAAGCCTCTTTTAGAGCGTTATATTCTTGATGAGTTAAAAGCAGTTCGCCAAGATCAGCAAAAACTGAGAGAAGATGTCACTAAGCAAGTCACTCATACGCAGTTAGATACAGCCGATCGCGCGTTAACCTACACGACAGACACCATCAATAATGTGTTTTTCATTATTACAATTACAGCCTCAATTTTGGTTTTAGTTGGTTGGAATTCACTGCGTGATGTGAAAAACAAAGTAGAAGATATTGTAAATACGCGTGTTAGTGCCATCACTAAAGAATACGAAGAGCGCTTAAAAGTTCTTGAAGAAAAACTACGTGAGCGATCTGAAGAGATCTTATTAAATCAGCAAAAAATCTCGATCACTAACGAAGTTCATTCACTGTGGATGCGTGCTAACTTAGAAAGTGACGTTGCCAATAAAGTAGAAATTTTTGACGAAATATTAAAACGTAAGCCTGAAGATGTAGAAGCGATTGCTTATAAAGCAGATGCACTGTTAGAAATTAATGAAACGGGTGAGGCTATTGAGCTATGTAATCAAGCCCTCGAAATAGACAGTGACTATGGCTATGCATACTGGCAACGTGCGTGTGCTTATGCATTACTTCATAAACATGCTGATGCGATGGCCGATATTCGTATGGCACTTGAATACTCACCAAACCTTCGTAACGAGCTATTACACGAAAGCGCTTTTGCCAGCCTACACGACAACGACAGCTTTAATTCGTTGTTAAACGAAACGGTTTAGTCGAACCCCATGTAGCAGCGGGTTTATCCCGCGTAATAGGCGCTAGGATTTAGGTTCTAAGACGCGATGTAAAATCGCTGCTACCTCGTTACTCGCATCTTTCCCCTTGTAACTTGCTAACTTTACTCTTGCTAACTTGAAACTCACTAACTTTCAGCTCTCCAACAAAAAAGAGCAGCTGCGCTGCTCTTTTTTCTATCGGAAGAATAACACTTTGGTTATTTTGCCGTTTTCGACTTGATAACTAGTTACAAACTCGGCTCGCTTATCAACGACTTTGGGATCCTCAGAACAAGTCTCTGATAGTTCATGATCAATCACTATATTACCGTGCACTATACGTTTTATCGGTGAAGACTTAATGCACTTTAATTTTTTAAACATAATACCGTATCGTGCAATTAGCTTTTCTTTACCGGTAAACATAAGCTCATTTGGAAACGTATAAAACTCTACATTTTCATCATACATTTTGATAAATGCATCGATATTACGAGCGTTGTACGCTGCAATAACTTGCTCAATTACAGCCATAGATTCTCGTGACTGACGAGCTTTTTCTTGCTGTTTGGCTGTTAAGGCTTCTTTAGCTTGGTTTACTGCTTTTGTTGCTTCAGCAACTGCTTCTTGCTTTTCAGCTGCGGTTTTAGGTTGCGCAGCAGGTGCCGGGTTTACAGAGCCTATTACTTTACTATCATCAGCTTCGGCAACCGTCGCGGTTGCCGCTTCTTTCTTTTCAGTGTCCTTATTAACGGCTTCTGGTTTAGTTACTTCAGTTTGGCTTTTAATTACCGCAGAGTTTTCGCTCTCTGTAGCTTTGTCTTCAATAAATTCTAAATGTGCAACATCTTTCTTTTCTGTTTTTTGTTCGGTTTGTTGCTGGCTTTGTTCACTAGTTTGATCACTAGCAAAAACCTGCCATGTGAATAGTAAACTGATGGCAAAAAATAACGGTTTCATAATTTTCCTAAATGCATCATGCCTCAATAAAGGCGCTAAGGTAGCAAATTATAGCTGTTTGGCATAGTTTTTTACCAATATTGCTCTACTGTGATCTGCCCAGGTTCACGACGTCTATTGCGGCTAAAACCAAGCTCTAACAAAATAGCTGTAGTATCTTTTACCATTTCTGGATTACCGCAAATCATAAACTGTGTGGTGTCGGGAGCTACAGGACGGTCTATAACTTGAAATAAACGACGGTCTTTGATCACATCTGTGATCCGGCCATTAAATCCCACAGTGGCTGACTCTCGGCTGACTACAGGCGAATAGTAAAGATTTGGGTACTGATGCTGGAGCGCTTTGATTCGCTCTTGATAGCTTAAGTCCTCGTTAAAACGTACACCATGTACCAAATGAACATGCTCAAACTTTTGCCACACTTCGCCCTGCTCTAATATTGATATAAAAGGTCCAAGTGCCGTTCCTGTGCTCAGCATATATAGCTGTTCACTGCTTGGCACTTCATCAAGAGTAAAAAAGCCAGTCGCGCGGCGCTCAATTGTCACTGAGTCGCCCGGCTTTAATTGTGCAAGCTGTTGAGAAAGTTGTCCGTCTTTAACATTAATCAGATAAAACTCAAGATCAGGATTATTTGGTGCATTCACGTAAGAATATGCGCGTGCTACGCGTTTATCACCCACCTGCATTGCAAGCTTTGTAAACTGCCCAGCCGTGAATGGCTCTACATCGGCATTAACAATTAAGCTAAATAATGAATCGGTCCACCATTTAACGTCTTTAACTTTTGCTTCAATCCAATTAGACATACAAACCCTCGAGTATTGTTCCTCTATTAAAGGTGGCAACAATTGCTTGAATTTTCAAGTTTTAAGGGGTAGTTGCGAGATACAAACTGGATTTTACGCGAGGTAAATAAGTAGCCATAAAAAAAGCCGCATAAATGCGGCTTTGAGGTTAGTCTCACTTCACTTTGGGCGTGTTTCCAAATTTCAGTGAATACGTTACCAAGGAACTTATTTAAATTGATTCTAAAGCAATTTTAACCATTTCGTTAAAAGTGCTTTGACGCTCTTCACTTGGTGTTGCTTCACCAGTGATTACGTGGTCACTAACAGTAAATAGTGCCATCGCTTTTGCGCCGTACTCAGCGGCTACGCCGTACATGCCAGCTGTTTCCATATCAACAGCAAGTACGCCTAGCTTGTCTAATTCTTGATAGAATGTGTTATCTGCTTGATAGAATGTATCTGTTGTAAATACATTACCTACCTTCGCTTCAATGCCTAATTCTTTTGCTGCGTTTACACCATTAAGTAATAAACCAAAATCAGCAATAGCGGCAAAGTCGTAACCACGCACGCGTGCACGGTTTACATTTGAATCTGTGCTTGCACCTTGTGCAAAGATAACGTCACGGATTTTGATGTCGCTACCAATACCGCCACAGGTACCAATACGAATTAGATTTTTAACGCCGTAACTAACGATCAATTCACGGGCATAAATTGACATTGATGGAATACCCATCCCAGAGCCCATAATACTCACTGGTTTACCTTTGTAGGTACCGGTAAAACCATACATATTACGAACGCCTGTTACTTGTTTTGCGTCATCTAAAAAGTTTTCAGCAATGTATTGAGCGCGAAGCGGATCACCCGGCATTAATACCGTTTCTGCAAATTCGCCTACATTGGCACTGATATGAGGAGTACTCATTATTGGTTTCCTTTTTTGTTCGCTAATAGCTCATCTTTAAAGCTATCACCGTATTCAAGTGCAGGAAGATTAAACCACTGGGCAAGGGTTTGACCTATGTCTGCAAAACTAGCTCGTTCTCCAAGCGGGGTGTTTGTCATTCCCGGTTGGTAAGCAAGTACTGGCACGTATTCACGTGTATGGTCAGTACCTGCTGCAGTTGGATCACATCCGTGATCGGCAGTGATGATTAACACATCATCGCTATTTAGCTGATTTAAGATGGTTGGTAGGTAATCATCAAACTCTTTTAATGCTTTAGCATAGCCGACTGCATTACGGCGATGACCGTACTTTTCATCAAAATCAACTAAGTTTGTAAAAATCAAACTATGATCAGGTGCACTTGCGATGACTTCTGAGGTTTTCTCTAGTAAGTTCATCAGCCCTGGTGCTTTGTGTTTTTGGGTGATGCCTTGATGCGCATAAATATCGGCAATTTTACCAATACTTATCACTTCACCGCCGTCTTGCGATAATTTATCTAGCAAGGTTGGCGACGGTGGTAGCACCGAATAGTCACGACGATTACCTGTGCGGGCAAAATCGTCACGGCTCGAACCCAAAAATGGCCGCGCAATCACTCTTCCTATGTTCATTTCATCAAGCAGCGCCCGTGCGATTTCGCAAACCTGATAAAGTTTCTCCAGTCCAAATGATTCTTCGTGCGCGGCTATTTGAAACACGCTATCAACTGAGGTGTAGCAAATCGGCATGCCGGTTTGCATGTGCTCTTCACCTAGTTGTTCTAAAATGGTTGTTCCTGAGGCATAGCAGTTACCTAAAATGCCCGGAATACCAGCACGAGCAATTAGCTCGTCAACAAATTCTTGTGGAAAACACGGCTGTGTGTTTGGGAAGTAACCCCAATCAAATAACACAGGTACGCCAGCCATTTCCCAATGACCTGAAGGCGTGTCTTTACCACTTGATAACTCTTTAGCGTAACCCCATGCGCCAATAGGTGCTTGGCGGTCACTGACTAAACAAGGTTCTTTACCTGCGGCTTCGCAAGCATCAGCTAAACCTAAACGGGTAAGATTAGGTAGCGATAACTGCTCACCAGTTTCTTCTGCATAGGCTTTAAGTAAATGAGCAAAGGTATTTGCGCCTACATCACCAAACTTCTCTGCGTCGGGTGCTGCGCCAATTCCTAGGCTATCTGCCATTAAGATAAGTGCTCTTGCCATGGGTACCTCGTTATCAATATGTGGCTACTTTATATGCTCTTCGAATTTTTGGTACAGGACATAAGTCCTGTTTCATAAAACAGAAACATTATAAATTTGCATCTCTAAGCGAAGCAAAAGAGATTAATCGTGTCTTTTTTGCTATTGTGATCTACCTAACAATGTTCCTTCTGTGTGGGCGAGAACTTTAGTGACACGAACAATTATAGCTATTGCTGGCGCATCTGCGTCGGGCAAGTCTCTTTTTAGCAAGACGATTTATAACGAATTAGTCAATGAGCTTGAACCGGGCGCGATCGCAGTGATCGAAGAAGATGCTTATTACAAAGATCAGTCGCATTTGCCGTTTGACCATCGAACGCAAACAAATTACGACCATCCTGATGCTTTCGAGCATGAGCTTTTGCATGAGCACTTACTTCAGTTGCGCGCTGGAAAATCAGTAGACGTACCAACTTATGACTATGCAATGCACACCCGCAGCGATGAATCGCGTCGAGTGGCACCTGCAAAAGTACTTATCGTTGAAGGTATTTTGCTACTGAGTGATCCGGCACTTCGAAAAGAATTTGATATTAAGGTGTTCATTGATACACCGTTAGATATCTGCCTTATGCGCCGTATGCAACGAGATATGGAGCAGCGTGGCAGAACATTACAGTCCGTTGTTGATCAATATCAAGCGACAGTGCGACCTATGTTTTATCAGTTTATTGAGCCATCAAAGCACAAAGCTGATCTCGTAGTCACACGCGGCGGTATGAATCGCGTTGCCATTGATATAATTAAAAGTAAAATAAAATATTTACTGCAACAATAACAACGGGAAATAGTCAGTATGACGACATTTATGAGCTTAGTAGGCATTGTTGTGCTACTAGCCATTGCTTTCGCGGCTTCAACGAACCGTAAAGCAATTAATTTAAGAACAGTAGGCATCGCCTTCTTGCTACAAGTGCTAATTGGTGGCTTTGTCTTGTTCTTCGAAGTGGGTAAAAACGTACTGGCAAGTATGTCTCGAGGAGTGTCATCAGTTATTGGTTATGCCAATGACGGGATTAGCTTCTTGTTTGGCTCACTGGCATCGCAAGATACCTTAGGGTTTATTTTTGCGATACAAGTATTGCCCGTTATTGTGTTCTTCTCAGCACTGGTTGCTGTGTTGTATCACATCGGGGTGATGGATTGGATAATCAAGATTCTAGGCGGCGGCTTACAAAAGCTATTGAAAACCTCGCGCCCTGAATCGCTTTCTGCAACCGCCAATATTTTCGTTGGCCAAACAGAAGCACCATTGATTGTTAAACCATTTATCGCCAGCATGACTAAGTCAGAGCTATTTGCGGTAATGGTAGGTGGCCTTGCTACCGTAGCTGGTTCAGTTATGGCAGGTTACGTAACAATTGGTGTAGAGCTTAAATACTTAATTGCAGCCAGCTTTATGGCAGCACCGGGTGGCTTCTTAATGGCAAAAATGATTGTGCCAGAGACAGAAACACCAAAAGAAGATTTAGCAGATTTAGAGATACAAGAAGAAAAACCGGTTAACGTAATTGATGCAGCAGCATCAGGTGCCGCAAACGGTATGCAACTAGCACTAAATGTAGGTGCGATGTTACTTGCTTTCGTAGCACTTATTGCACTTCTAAATGGGCTATTAGGCGGTATTGGTGGTTGGTTTGATCACCCAACATTAACGCTACAAGAAATTTTAGGTTACGTATTCGCTCCAGTGGCATGGTTATTAGGTGTACCGTGGAACGAAGCAGTAATCGCAGGCAGTTTTATAGGTCAGAAGGTTGTAGTTAACGAATTTGTTGCTTACCTCGACTTTATTAATTATCGCGATACGTTAAGCGCGCACACACAAGCGATTGTCACATTCGCGTTATGTGGGTTTGCTAACTTATCATCGATAGCAATTTTACTAGGTGGATTGGGCGGTATGGCGCCTGGTCGGCGAAAGGATATCGCACGCTTAGGGCTCAGAGCAGTGTTAGCAGGATCTATGGCTAACCTCATGAGTGCAGCAATTGCAGGTTTTTTCCTCTCGCTAGCTTAGAAACTTAATGAGATGAGCCGTAGTTGCAAAACAATAGGATAGAACTTTAAGGGGTTAAAGGTCTATCTGACTTGAACGATACTTCACCAAGGGCCGCAAGGCCCTTTTATCGTTTTTATGTGCTAAGATTTATTTACTAAGTCTTTTTAAGTATCCGCATGAACCGTTTTCAACTTTTTATACTGATATTTTTTCTCAGTTGGCCTGCCTTCAGTACACCAACACTTACGGTTGTCACTGAGCTTTCTCCACCAAATCAAACGTTAATTAATAATCAAGTAACAGGTGACAGCACCGAGTTAGTCAAAGCTATTTTTGCTAAAGCAAATTTACAGGCAAATATTGAGCTCTATCCGTGGGCACGTGCTTACAACATGGCACTAAAGAAACCGAACACACTTATTTTTAGCATGGCTAAAACTCCCGAACGAGAAGCTCTATTTCATTGGATTGGAGAAATAGCAACTTATCAAATGGGCTTTGTTAAATTAAGCTCTCGCAGCGATATAAACATCACCTCAAACGAACAGGCTAAACAATACAAGATTGCCGTGCAACGACATGACCTAGCGGCTCAACGCTTAACTGAGCGAGGTTATGTCGTGGTATATACCTCAGACATCACTAAATCATATCAGTTATTAATGGCGGGCAAGGTCGATTTAATTATTGATGATAAAAATTATATAAGTGCAATGGCTGAGCAGCTAGCACTAGATGAGGCTCGCTTTAGCTTTGCTTACGCTATCGACTTTTTAACTATGAAAGGTTATTTAGCTGCGAGCCTAAATACGCAGCCAAGCTACATTAAGGCGCTTAAACAAGCGTTTGTTGAGGTTTCAAAAACAACCCAATACCAAAACGTGATGATGACAACAAACTAGCTTTACTCTATTGGGACAAAATAATCTGCAATATATTTTTCGAGTAAACCGCGCTGAATCAATCGATCATAACTTGCCTGTAGTTTTGATAATACCTCATCAGGGATATCTTTATTAAGAGCTAAAAAGTTACCTTGTGTTCTCTCAAGCGGTAACTCAACCAGTTTGACAACCTCTTGCCCATAATGGCCGTATTGCATTAATAAATACCGAAATGACAACTCAGAGCCAACAATTAATTCAACCTTGTTTTTTAAAAACAGATTTATACATTCATAGTAATGGCTTACTTTTAATAAGTTCTTATCTGCTTTAAACCCTAAGCTCTCTAAAAAGTTTTCGTAAATACTCTCTCTAACAGTACATACGCTGTATTCTTTTACTTGTGCTAGGTCACGCGGGTTGATGTGCTCATTAGATTTGAGGCGATAAAAGAAGTTTTTTGATGACGCAAGCGGGCCTATCCAATTAAATAGTGCTTCTCTGTCGGTAATACGCGCAGTTGACACTAAACCAGACAATGGCTTTTTTTGCGCTAAATGATAGGCTCTAGGCCAAGGCAATAGCTCAAATTGACACTCAATCTCTGCTTCCACACACATTGCCCTAACAAACTCTAGGTTAATACCCTCTAGGTGACCTTTGTTGGAAAAGTTATAGGGTGGAAATTGCTCTGTATAAATGGTGATAGTTTGTTTTGCCATCAAACTCGGAGCAAAGCTAAGACAAGCTAAAAACAAATACTTTATGATAATTCGTACATCCTCATTAGATAGCCGAATTAAATATAGAAATATTCATATCTTCAGTCAATTTTTAGGCACAAAAAAAGCAAGCCGTAGCTTGCTTCTTCTTAATATTTACTTTTCAGCAAATATTATAACGGAGTGATGTTATCCGCTTGTGGGCCTTTTTGACCTTGTGAAAGAGTGAACTCTACACGTTGGCCTTCAGCTAAAGTTTTGAAACCGTCGCTTTTGATAGCGCTGAAGTGTGCAAACACGTCTGGGCCATTTTCTTGCTCGATGAAACCAAAACCTTTAGATTCGTTAAACCACTTAACTGTACCTGATACGATGTTAGACATAGTATTATTCCTGATATAAAAAAATTAAACATGCCCTAATGGGCGGGTGTAGCAAAAAATGAGATGGTACTTAAAAACTTCAGGACGGTACTACAAGTATTACTTATACAACAACGAAATAAAGATTTATTAATTACACGCTTTCTTTCTAGCTGGTGCCTAGTATATAGAGTTACTTGAATAAGTCAAACACTATCGAAATTAAAACTCAAACTCTAAAGCCAAGCGAAAGCTATGGTCGCGGCCTGATTGCGATAATTCACTTATAAATCCTGCTTCCCATTTTAATTGACGCTTCGCACTAAAACGATGCAAACCAATAAAACCAGGGCCCACACCAAAAAAGTCCTCGCCAGCATAAACTTCTATTGATGGCTGAAATGCAGAGCGATAGCGATAACGGTACTGCAAACGGAACTCACTTTCCCATTCATTTTCTATATCAGCCCCCCACTCATACACTAAAAATGCATTCATAGTCAGGCTAGTACGACCAAACTCTTTTTCCCATAAAAAGCCAGTCGTCGCTTCGTATGCATCTATACTGTGCTGCTTTTCAAGTTCAAATAGTGCCCCCCAATCTGCCCATAAACGCCCTTGTTCTACAAGTTGCCAACGTAACTCCACCTCATATGAAGATAAGCCAAAGTCACCGTTATCATCGCGCTCGCCAACTAAATACCCTTCAAGGCTCATGGTGTCGTTAATTGCACCACCAAAACCTGCCCGCTGTGCAAGCACATTACCGTTATCGGTTTGCCTAGACACTAAACGCCACTCAACTTCACGTTCAAAAGGTAACACGTAAGGGTGATATACTTTATCAACGACCATGCCATCTGCATGGGCAACGTGTGCAAAGCAAATTGCAAACAGATAGCTAAAACTGATTATTAAGAACCGCATACAGGCTCCTTTTTATGTTTAACTTTTAGAGCGCGAGCCAAGGCAATAAATACGGCGCTCGCAATTACATATACCCAAAGCGCGGTTTTACTTGGCGTGGCTTCGTAACCGACTAAGGCTTTTAGCACCCGGCCAAGTTCTGAGTTTTCGGCTAAAAAGTTGCGCCAATCTAGATAGCTTGAAGTCACATCAATTAAATCGACCTGACTCGCTAAATCAAGAAATATTAATAACTTTGCTGTTGCATTTAAGGCAAGCAATACAATCAATGGCTGCATTTTCGCTCGTCTGGCAACACTTTCCAGCAAAAAGAACAATAAAATACCAAAGCTGACACAAATTCCTATTCCTAGAAAAGTGCCAAGCAGTAAAGGCTCAGCAGCATCTTTATTGTGCCAAAAACTCACTAGGTAAATCATGTAATGGCTCAAATATAGGGTCATTGTTGCAATAAGAGCAGCGGCGGCGGCTACAGTGTTTTGTTGACAACTGATTAATGCCGCAACAAAAATCAGGATGCATAACAACATTTGAATGAACTCTAAACCACGATGTTCAAACAACTGGCTCATCGATGCCGCACCTTGTACAAATAGCAAACTAATAATGGTGCCAATAGCAGCATATAGACCTAATTGTCGCTGATTAAGAGGTACTATCAACCTGAGTAACACCGCTAAAATCACAACCGGTAAAAGCTGATTAATGCTCATTAATAAACTAGTTATCAGCATTATCTACCTCCGTAGCCACAACCGTTCCTCGGGCCGTATTAGGCGAAAATTCGCCAAAAAAATCATAACGGCCAGGGCTTAGTGGGCCGATATAAATCACACTGGTTCGGCCAGGGTAAAGCACTTTTTCGCGGTTTAAATCAAAACTATCGAACTCTTCAGGAGTGTTATCTTGATTTTCGATGAGTAAACGTAGCTTTTTATTGGCAGGTACTTTTATTTCAGCGGGATAAAACAAATGATCTTTTAAGATCAGTTTGTATTCTTTGGCACAAGCAAGCCAAGATGACATACACAACAACATAGACAGTGCAGCAATCCATTTATTCACTGAGGTCTCCTTGCATAAAGGACACGCTCACTCGCAAGCCGCCAAGGTGGCTGTCTGCTAAAGTAATATCAGCGTTATAAATCGATACTATGTGTTCAACAATGGCCATACCAAGCCCGGCTCCTTGCTCACCCGATGGATGTTTATCACCACCCACGCGATAAAAGCGATTAAAAATGCGCTGTTTTTGAGCTTCATCAATACCGGGTCCCGAGTCATCTATTTGCCAGATAAAACGATTATTTTCGGTTTTCAGGGTAATACAAATCTCCCCCACAGCTGGGGTGTATTTTATGGCGTTACTCAGTAAATTGCCAAACAAAGTAATCAAGGTAAATTCGTCACCAGCAATAATAAAATCATCGCCATCAATGCTGATGGTATGCTCTTTTTCGTCTATACGATCATAAAGTTGTGCAACAACTTGCTGGCTAATTTCTAACACCGACACTGAACTAAATTGCGCCTGCCATTGCTCTGGATAAGTCCGCCCTAAAATTAGCATCTGCTCGACGATATTGCTCAACTTATCAACGCCTTTTTCCATCGCATCAAGCTCAACACTATCGACACCTTGGGCAACTAAATTATGCACATTTATTTTTAAACTACTCAGCGGTGTGCGCAGTTCATGGGCTGCATCAGAGGCAAAAAAGCGCTCTCGTAAATAGGCACTTTCAACCCGTTTGAATAGATCATTTAAGCGGCTAATTACGGGTTTTATTTCTTGCTCTGGGGTTTGCCAAGGGATAGCCGTAAAGTCATTTGCTTGACGATGTTTAAGTTGATTCGACAACCGAGTTAGTGGCGCAAGCCCTTGTTTTACAAACACACTAATAAGGAGAGCAAGGATAGGCACACTCCATAACAGCGGCGTCATGGCCGATAAAATTACAGCTTCTGTTAGCGCCACTCGCTTACTCAAAGGCTCTGCAATAAGCACTCGCTTATTACCTTCACTTAAACGATACACTTTGACTCGTTGCCCGGCCAAGTTCTCAACGCTAAACCCGGTTTGCCACTGACTTTGATTTATAGCGTTATTCTGCAATGACTTTGAGCTTGAGGCCAAGCTATCATCAACCCAAACTTGAAATAATAACTGCGGTAAATCACTGGTATAAGCTGGGGTTTCTTTACTGAGTGGCTGCTCGATTAACACATGTGCCAGCGTTACCAGCTCATTATCGAGCAGTGCTTCAGCCTGATTCATACTTTCACGATAACCTTTAGTAAAAGCCAAAAAACAGGTTAGGATCACCATGGATAAGATAAGTAATGTCAGCCTTTTACGAATTGACACTAGCGTTTACCCACCACATAACCAATACCACGCAAGGTTTTAATAAACTCTTTTGGGAATTTTTTACGCAAGTGATGAATGTGCACTTCGATGGTATTTGACCCCACCTCTTCGCCCCATTCGTATAGTTTACTTTCTAACTGTTGTTTTGATTGCACGCGACCTTGGTTTTCTAGCAAGGCTTTAAGGAGCATAAACTCTTTGCGCGGCAAGTTTACCGGCTCATCTTGAAATCTTACGGTAAATGCGGCGGTGTCCATTTCAACATCGCCAACTTTTAAGGTGCTGGTTTGAGCTTGGGTCAATCGCCGACTAGCGACCCGAAGACGTGCAAATAACTCAGCGGGATCGAAAGGTTTTGCAAGATAATCATCAGCACCTAAATCTAGCCCCATGACTTTATCATCAATACTACCGCGAGCGGTTAAAATCACCACCGGCAGGTTTTTACGATGCTTTTTGATGTGCTTTAGAATGTCGATGCCATCACCGTCTGGTAGTCCTAAATCAAGGACTACCAGCTCAATTTCATCATTTTGCAGCCATTGCATCGCTGACTTAACGGTTGCACTGTGTTCAACACTATAACCTTGTTGACGTAAAGAACGACACAGGCCTTCTGCCACTAAGTGGTCGTCTTCAACGAGCAATAAATGCATAGCTTATCTCTTTAATTTTTTCTCTACCTTAGCCAATAGTTTAGTAATTTCTTGTTGGCGGTAAAGGTCTGCCTTTGGTCTATCAGGGCGCGCTGGCGCTTGCTGAGCTACTAATAAAAATTCTTTAGCTGACTGATACTTATGCTCATCATATAAAAATGACGCATATAAATAATTACTATCGATTCCATAAGGATTTAGCTCAAGGGCTTTTTTAAACAGTTTTTTGGCTTCATCATCATCACCAAAGCCAATTGGCCAACCTGGCACTTTGCCGTATAAAGTTGCCAAACTTGTATAGGCCGAACCATTTAGTGCTTGTGGATCAAGCTTAAGCGCTTTTTCAAATTGTGCTTTGGCATCTTTAGCAAGACCCAGCGCACCTAATCCCCCTTTCGCACCTGCATAGCTCGATAACACGATACCGTACCAAATATGGCTTGCCGCTTGCTGATCGTTCGCTTTCGTAAACTCTGCGGTTTCATTCGCTAACTTTTCAAAGGCATCTAGCTGCGCATCGTCAACTAATTCGTAATTAACCACAGCCCATTGCTTTTGCACCGAACTTAAATCGCTATTAAAGTCGGCTTTTGCAGGCGCAGCCATGATAACAGCTATCATCATTAGAGCTTTAAAATTTAGTTTAGTCATAATCATTCACCTTAATCAATTTAGTTGGCAAAAAAACTTTTAATTTTAGGAAGTTGTTTTGCTATTGCGTTATCAACTAATGATGGAAATGCCCCGTTAATACGAGCAAATAATGTTTCTGGAAAGCCGATAAAACGGCGACGTTTTTTGGATTTAATTAAATCTATTAATGCATCAGCCACTTTTTCAGGCGGGTCCATGGTGTTACCCAACTCTTTGTTCATCGCACGTACCTGCGGCGAATTAATCGCGGTATCGGTGGCACGAGGCGCTAAGTACAATACTTTTACATCACTGTGACTAAGCTCTCTGGCAAGGGCTTCGGTCATCCCTCTAAGGCCAAACTTGCTGGCACAGTACAAGGTTTGATACGGATAGCCGATGCTGCCAAACGATGAACCTATATTCACAATCGTGCCTTTATTACGGGTAATTTGTGGTAAAAACAGCTGGCACAATTTAATAGGTACATTTAGATTAATATTTAACAGATGATCAATTTGCTGCTCGCTTATTTCACTAAAGCCTTGCATCACATTAACGCCCGCGTTATTGATAAGCAGCGTTGCGCCGCCAATTTGCTGGGCAAACTTAGCAAGATCATTGCGAGATTCACTATTACTTAGGTCGGCTTGAAAATACTCAGCGTCATTGCCGCACTCCAATTGCAATGCAGCAAGTTGCTTTATATTTCGGCCTACCAATAATACACGCCAACCTTCTTTTGCAAGGCGAAGGGCAATAGCACGGCCAATGCCCCCTGTTGCACCGGTTAGCACACACACTGGGCTACTCATGCGCTTTGCTCCAAGTCAGCCTCGCTAAAGAAAGGTTCTGAATCGAGGTCACGGAAAATATTGCCGTACAGTTTATAAAAACATTTTGCGGCGTGAATAATCGCTTGCTGATCGTCCTCGTTATCTATTTTGTTCATCAGATTTTCGAAAAACTTCACGTGTTCAATATCAAGAGCACCATGCGAGGTAAAGTAGGTAAACGCCTTTTTAGGTAAACCTACAACCTCACGGATTTGCCCCGCTGCATTATCGGCTAAGGCAATCGAGGTGCCTTCAAGCACATGCACCATGCCAAAGAAGGCCAATGGGTTACCGCGATTTATTGTATCGTAGGCATACGACACCATTAATTCAGTCGAAAACTGTGGACGAGAATGACGCACTAACTCTTTATCAAAACCACAGGCTGCAATATCGTTTAGCACCCATTCTTGGTGGCCTAACTCTTCTTCGATGTATTCTGCAACAGCTTCGCGCAACCACTCTTGTTTATCGCTCAGCTTTGCGCCTACAGCCATTAGCAGTGGCACGGTGTGTTTAACATGATGATAAGCTTGCGTTAAGAACGATGCGTATTCACTCAGGCTGACTTCACCT
This sequence comes from Pseudoalteromonas sp. APAL1, assembly GCF_021532475.1. Classification (NCBI taxonomy): domain Bacteria; kingdom Pseudomonadati; phylum Pseudomonadota; class Gammaproteobacteria; order Alteromonadales; family Pseudoalteromonadaceae; genus Pseudoalteromonas; species Pseudoalteromonas sp. APAL1. The sequence continues at coordinate 33,609 of NZ_JAKGAW010000030.1, forward strand.
TTAAAAACGCGGCTAATAATTGGCGCAGCTAAAAGGTAGTCACGCTCTTTCTGTGTTTCGGCTTGTAATGTATTGAAAAATTGATTCATGCTCGTCGCCTCTTGATAAAGTGCTGAAATCTCTGTAGCAAAAAATTGATTAATAACATCGCGTTTGGGGCGATTATTGCTGGTTAATAAACCTTGCGTGTGGCTCATAGGCTCTGCCATTCGATGCCACTTTTTGATCTGTGCGTATTCGGGTAGTTGCGCGTTTTGTGCCGTAATATGAGCAGCAAGTTCATCGTCACTCATCGCTTGGTTTGCATAGATAAGCGCAGCTAAAAATGCTTGGCCTTCGCCAATCACCACCGCTTGTTGTACCTGGCTGTGGCTAAGCAATAACGACTCTGGCCACTCGGCACTGATATTGCGCCCAAAGCTGGTGATCAGCTGATTTTTCAAGCGACCTTGAATAACCAAGCGGCCTGCTTGCTCAGTGACGAGATCGCCAGTTGCATACCAATCGTCGGCACTTTGCGCTGCTTGACCTAAGTACCCTAAAAACAATGAGCCTTTGATATAAAGCTGACCATTTTCAATTTTGTATTGGATATGTTTGAGAACTCGCCCTGCGGTGTCGATGTCGTCATCATCGCGCGTGTTTAGGCTCACCACCGATGAAGACTCAGACAAACCATAGCCTTGATAAACCGGTAAACCGAACTCTCGGGCTTGCTTAATAAGTGCTTGGCTTACAACCGCGCCACCCACTGCAATAAACTTTAAGCTTTTAGGTGCTTGCCAGCCTTGCTTTGCAAAAGCCACTAAACAAGTCAGCAACTCAGGCACTAAAATAAGGGTATTTGGCTCAGTGCGTTCAATGGCTGCTATTAATTTATGTGGCTCAAGTAACTGTGCGCCAGAAAACCCAAGTTCAGCTAAAGGCACTAAGTTAACCGTGCCACCCGCTAATAGCGGCGCATACACACCGGCTAAATTCTCAAGCAAAACCGGTAACGGCAGTAAACACAAATGGTTTGGTTTTTCTAAACCAATGCTTTGATAAAGTGATGTTGCCACCTGCAATTGACTCTCAAGCGATAAACACACACCTTTTGGTGTACCCGTTGAGCCCGACGTAAAGGTAATCTTTTGCGTGTTCGCAAAATAAGGAACTGGCTGTGTATTAGTCAATTGATAAACATATAAAGGGTAATGCTTACATACATCGACTAACGCCACTAACCTTGCATGCTCACCTTCGTAAGCGCGGTCACATACAAATAGCCCTGCCCCACTGTTTTGCAAACCAAACGCTATTTGCTGAGCCGTAAAAAACGTTGGTAGCGGAATTGCCACTCTTTTAAGTTCGCTAAGCGCAGCTTCTAATACACACCAAGCAGGTGTGTTATCTAATTGAAAGGCGACACCCTCGGCATTAAACTCAACCAAAGTAGCTAACAGACGAGTTACTTGTTCAGTAAAATCTTGTTTAGTTATTGAGCGCACACCATTACTTTCATGGCAAACCATTAAGGTATCGCTATCTTTGTGTGGTAACTGTGTTAACCAGCTCATAACGCCTCCAAATAAACAGCCAATTCAAGGGATGACTGTAAACACTGCTGTTTAATATTGAATAAAACTGGGGTGTTTAATACACGTTGATGTGCTTCGTTTAGGTCAACCACACAAATGGTTGGTTGGTTGTCGTAATAGCTCCCCCAGCTTGCTGGATCTTGGAGTGCTTGTGCATTGGCAACACCGATTTCTTTGCAATTTACACCCAGCATTTTTAATAGCGCTCTGACTTTACGGGTTGCACAAAACACTAAATATTTTGCTCCCGCTTGATAGAGTGCTTCGTTCATTAAAACAAAATGTGCCAAGGTGGCTTTTCGATGCGTTGAGCATAAATTACCTAACTCAAAAATGTGCTCACGCTTGGCACCAACAAAGTGCTCAATAGACACAGGGAGGTATTGTTCAATAAACAAAGGTTGTGATGCAGAGCGAAGACCTAACGTACATACTTCATCATCAACATTTAGCTCACAAAGTAGCGGCATAAACTGCGAAATTTTCGCATCATAAGCTGCAGCAAAACCTTGCTTAATATTACTCTCAAGACGGTCGCGGAACTGACCTCCTTCACGCGTGCAAACAAAGGCAGGCTCTTGAACTTGAGTTTGATGTGATTGTTGAACTGAAAGCATAATTGTTCGCTCCACTTAGGTTATGTGTAAAATTTATCGAGCGAAACTTAAATAAAACTTAAGAAAAATTAATTTTTATAAATATTTTTCAACCTCATGAAATTTAATGTTTTTATTTTTTATAAAAACAAAAATGCCAGTCTAAATGACTGGCATTTTAATGCTTAAATTAACGTTAAACTTTGATTACTTAACGATGGTCATCTCTTTAAGTAGATTTTGAGCATTATCAACTTTATCCATCACCCACAACATGTATCGTGAATCAACGTGAATCGAGCGGTTTAAGTTTTCATCGTAATCCCAATCACCAATAATACTTTCGTAAACACCATCAAATAACAAACCAACTAGCTCAGCATTACCATTTAATGTTGGAGAGCCTGAGTTACCACCTGTGGTATCTACATTTGATAAAAAGTTAACCGGAACCGTATTCATACCGCCTGTGTAATCGCCATAAAGCTTTTGCTTAATTAACTCATTTTGCTTTTCTGGTGAGTTGAATGGTTCAACACCGGTATTTTTTGCAAGCAGGCCTTCTAAAGATGTAAAGGGGGTTGCCACTAAGCCATCTTGCGGTGAATAGCCGCCTACCGTGCCGTAAGTTACACGCAAGGTGCTGTTAGCATCAGCATAAACAGGCTTATTAAGTGCCTTGTTATAAGCGATAATTGCTTCCATTAATGCAGGGCGAGCAGCTTGCTGTTTACCAGCCAGCTCTTTTTTCGCATCTTCAATGTCTTTAGTAACGGCAAAAACAGCCTGAGCGTATTGAATGAATGGATCGCTACTTTGCTTTAACTGAGCAAGGTCAAGTTCTGTCATCCATAAACGTTTGCTTTCATCTGCAAGAACCGATTTAGCATACATATCACCAAGTAACGCTTGTTGTTTTTGTTTATCAAAACCATTGGTTAAACCAAGCGCTTTATCAACCTCTGCAACTCGCTCATCGTTTGGTAAAGCTGCATATTGCTCAATAAAGTACAATAAAATGGCTTTATCAACGGTTTCATCATAACGACGACTCATGCTTTCTAGGCGTGATTTAATGCGCGGCATATCACGCTCTTGATAACCGCTTTCGCGCTCAGCATCTGGCTTTTGTTTTTCATAAGCTAAACGATACAGCATACGAGCCGATGACATCATTTGTGAACGGTGTACATACCCTAACATACGGTCACGTTGGTTGTGCTCTTGAGACTCAGCAACTAACGCCGTTAAATCAGCAAGTACATGTCCGTATTTAGCTTTGCGCTTACTATCTTCATTGATCCACGCAGTGAGATCTTTTTCGAATTGCTGCTTACGGCTATACATTGACCCTTTATTGAAGCTCTCAATCATTGAGCCATAGTTTTTAATGTAGTTGTTGTAACCCGCAATCGTACTTTCATAAGCAATACGTGCCTCTGAACCATCAGGGGCATTTTCTTCAATTAACGAGACATATTTAGAATTATATTTACGCGCTAATGGGTAGGCTGTGTTAAACACGTAATCAACTTCAGGCGAAATACGGTAACGGTTTGTGCTGCCCGGATAACCGGTAACCATCACAAAATCGCCTTCTTGAACGCCTTTAGCGCTTACTTTTAAAAACGCATCACTTTGGTACGGCACGTTATCTTCTGAATATTCAGCAGGCTTGCCATCTTTGCCAACATACGCGCGATAGAACGAGAAATCACCGGTGTGGCGCGGCCACATCCAGTTGTCGATATCGCCGCCGTATTTACCTACGCCCATCGCTGGTGCATACGCTAAACGTACATCTTTAATTTCAAGCGCTTTAATTAAGTAATATTCAAGACCACCATGGAAGGTATACACATTACAGCGGTAGCTTTGGTCTTGCTCACACTCACTAACAAGTGCTTTTTCATTTGCTTGAATTGCATCAAAACGTGCTTTACCTGTTAGCTGTTCAGTACCTTGGTTTACTTTATCGGTAACTTCTGTCACTTGCTCTGTCACATAAACACGAGAACCCGGCGCTGCAGGTACTTCTTCGCCCGTTGTTTTAGCTAAAAAGCCATTTTCTAAAATGTTATTTTCGGTGGTTGAGTTATATTGAATCGAACCATAGGCACAGTGATGGTTTGTTACAACTAAGCCTTTTGGTGAAACAAACGAAGCAGTGCAACCACCAAGGCTAATTACTGCGTTCATCGGAAACTCGGTCAATTTTGAAATTGACTCAACATCAATGCTTAAGCCTTTCGCTTTTAGGATAGATTCAAGTTCTGGTAGCTGGTGAGGTTGCCACATGCCTTCGTCGGCAACAGCAACATTTGCTACAGCCAGACCCACTGCAGCAGCAATAAATTTAAAACGCATAGTCGTCCTTTATATTTGTTATGTTTATCTTTTTAGCGCTCTTATCATTATCATTGTGCTAGCCAATAGCAATAATTTGCGACCGCTAATGTCAAAGTTTGTAAACCAAATAAGGCTGTATGGCCTAATACTTAGACTCATAAACCACAGCATTGTGGCCGTGTAAGCTTTCTTGATGCTCCACTTTAAATTGGTAATCAGTAATACCTGGCATGGTTTCGAAGCACTGCTTTAGCCGCCTTGCTGCATCTTCGCAAAATAATAAGTTTTTTGCGTTAAGGGCGGCAAATGCTTGTTCATCTTCACGCTTTACGGCGGTTTGTACTGGGGTGCCTATGGCTTGCTCACATACTGTGATAAAGCCGCTAATATCAGGTAGCTTTTCACTACTAAAAGTGACATCGACATACGCATAAGAGCGCTGGCTATGAGGGGTTGCAATAGAGCCCTGTTCACTTGCAAGCCAATTGAGTAAAGAGGCTTTATCTATATGCTCATCACTAAATTGCTTATCGACTGCCTCGCTCAAAAGCTGCCTCGATAATGCCGCTGAGCATGGACAGGTGCTGCTGTAGGCAACATCGACTTTTAAGTTAATGGCAAGCGATTGCTGCTTAGTAATCGTTAAAACGACAGGGTAAGCATTGTATCCGGCATGGTCGCTAAGTAGCGCTGGTTTTAGCTGTGGTAAATCAAAATGCAGCACCAATTTTGCGCCTTTACTTAAACCTTTTTGTGATGCTAAAACGGCCTGCATAAACTCATTAACACGCTGACTAGTTAAGCTTTGTTTAGCCAATAGCTGATTAAGTAGTAAATAGAGACGCGACATATGAATGCCTTTTGCATCGCTATCAAGGCTGACAAAAATATCTGCTTTGGCATTAAGGTGCGCATCAACATTAGATTGTGCAAGTTTACAAGGTAATGCGATACCTTCCATGCCAACCCATTTTAAAGGTGATTGAAAATCTGTATTAGAGTGCGAGGTTATATCGGGTAATTGCATATCAACTTCTTGTATTATTTATATATATTGCTAAAGCATCAATTCTGATGAACTGAATAAGTGCTATCGCACCAAAGAAATGATACAATATAACATTATAAAACTTTATCAAGAGCTAATTTTTGGACCTTTCACACCATCATTGTCATGCAGCTATAAACGTAAGGACGAACTTGCATTATGAGTATTAATTTTAAACAGTATCTGATAACAATTTAGCTTGAGAAGTCGAAAAAGATACGCTGACATTTACGAAAATTAACCACTTATCGCAGCCAATAATCACCTTATCGCAACGAATGAGATTATTGCTATCGATACACAGTATGCTCTATATATTAACCGCAAAGTTATATCAGCCTCACTCATGCACACATTCGTGCCATCTTTGTGTAATCTCATACTAACAACCAACACTAGGATGACATAAAGTGCTGACATAACGTTATATCGGTACAATTACTTTAAAAAATGACAAGAGAAACACTATGAAACACCTAGTCGCAACCGCGATCAGCTCAGCGTTATTACTAACGGCCTGTTCTGAGCCTCAAACTACAGCTGATACGCGTAAAACTGAACAAACAGCAGAAGTAACTGCAGCTGAACAAGCAAACCCACTATTTGTTAAAAGTGCACTGCAATACGAGGCGCCTGATTTTAGCCTTATTAAAGATGAACACTTTATGCCAGCTTTCAATAATGGCATGGCAGAGCAAATGGCTGAAGTGCAAGCTATCATCGACAACCCTGCAAAGCCTGATTTTGCCAATACTGTTGTTGCTCTTGAAAAAAGTGGTGAGCTGTTAACCCGTACTCGTAGCATTTTTTATAACTTAGCAGGCAGTGACTCAAACCCTGCTCGCCGTGAAATCCAAAAAGAATTAGCACCTAAGTTAGCATCACATAACGATAATATTTTTCTTAATAAAGCACTTTTTGAAAAAGTAGCAGCGGTTTATAACGATGCAGACAAACTAGCATTAACAGCCGAAGAAAAACGTTTACTTGATGTTTACTACAAGCGTTTTGTTCGCGCTGGTGCACAATTAAATGCCGAACAAAAACAGCAAATTCGTGATATCAATACTAAGCATTCAAGTTTAACGACGCAGTTTTCGCAAAACTTATTAGCACTGACAAAAACAAATGTTGTTATTGTTGATGACAAAGCTGAGCTTGAAGGCTTACCTGCGGGTCAAATTGAACAGCTTGCTAATGCAGCAACGGAAGCTGGTCATGACGGCAAGTACTTAATTAAGATCACCAATACAACTCGCCAGCCTATATTAGCAACCCTTAAAAACCGTGAGTTGCGTGAAAAAGTATGGCGTGCATCGGCTGAGCGTGCGCTATCAGGTGAAAATAATAACCGCGATATCGTGGCAGAACTTGCTCACTTACGCGCTCAAAAAGCTAAATTATTAGGCTACGACAGCTGGGCTGATTTTGGTTTAGAGTCACAAATGGCGAAAAAACCTCAAGCAGTATTTGATATGTTTGCGAGCATGATCCCTGCATTAATGCAAAACGTTAATGCTGAAGCAGCGGCTATTCAAGCTAAGATCGATGAGTCTGGTGAACAATTTAAGCTACAGCCATGGGATTGGTTATTCTACGCAGAGCAAGTTCGCAAAGATAAATACAACCTAGACGAAAATGCAGTAAAAGAGTATTTCGAATTTAATCGTGTTCTTGAAGACGGTGTGTTTTATACAATGAACCGTTTATATGGGATTACTTTTAAACCACGTAGCGACTTACCAGTTTACCACCCTGATGTGAAAGCATATGAATTATTTGACGAAAATGGTAAAAGCCTAGCTATTTTCTATGCCGATTACTTTGCTCGTGAAGGTAAACGTGGTGGCGCTTGGATGAGCTCATTTGTGAAGCAGTCTGGCCTAAAAAATCAAAAGCCTGTGGTTGTGAATGTAATGAACATTCAAAAAGGCGCGAATGGTGAACCAACGCTTATCAGCTACGATGAAGCAACAACGATTTTCCATGAGCTAGGTCATGGCTTACACGGTATGTTCTCAAAAGTTAAATACCCAACACTTTCAGGTACTTCGGTATCACGTGACTTCGTTGAGTTTCCTTCTACCTTTGAAGAAGACTGGGCAATGTACCCTGAAGTTATCGCAAACTATGCGAAACATCATAAAACAGGTGAGCCAATTCCAGATGAACTACTTGAAAAAGTCATTCAATCTCGTAGCTTTAACCAAGGTTTTGATACCTTAGAGTATGTTGCTGCTGCACTACTTGATATGGAATGGCATTCACTTTCTGCTGATGCGCCACTACAAGACATTGAAAAGTTTGAAGAGCAAGCTCTTACTAAGCACGGTGTTAACGTACCATTTGTACCACCACGTTATAAATCTGCGTTCTTCTCACACTCAATGGGCGGCGGTTACTCAGCTGGTTACTATGCTTATATGTGGAGTGAAATCCTAGCAGCAGACGCGTTTGCTTATGTTCAAGAGCAAGGTGGTTTAACTCGCGAAATGGGTGAAAAATACCGTAAAGAAATTTTAGAAGTAGGTAACTCGCGTGATCTGATGGAATCGTTTAAAGCATTCCGTGGTCAAGAGCCTGATACGTCTGCGTTGTTAAAACGCCGTGGCTTAAAAGCAACCGTTCAATAGCTTTAAGCTCTAAGCCGAATTGTGGGGTTATCGAGTATTGATAACCCCACAACATTTAACCTCTTTACTCTTCACGTAGGTTGGGTCGAGCGAAGCGATACCCAACGTAAAGAACCTTCCAGCTATCAGTCTTCAGACGCGCGAAACAAGTTTCACGCCTACAAAAAGGGGCTAGGTTCTAGGACGCGATGTAAAATCTGCTACCTTGTATCTCGTATCTTTTATCTCGTATCTCGAAACTCGCTAACTTTACTCTCGCTAACTTAAAAACAAAAAAGCCCTTACAGCGAGCTGTAAGGGCTTTGTTATCACTATTTAAAAGTATTATTTACGTTTACGGCGACGGCCGATAAGCGCTAATGGTGCAAGTAGAAGCGTTAAGAAACCAAAGCTACCATTGCTAGATTTAGTTACTTTTTTCTCTTCTACTGGCTCAGCTTCGTTAGTTACAGCAACAGTGAACTGCTCTGAAACAGAATCTGTACCATCGCTCACTGTTACTTCAAATACTAACTCGTCATCGCTTGAGATAGCACCTGGCTTGAAGCCTAAAGTAGCCGTATCAGCGCCTGTAAGCGTTGCTGTAGTACCGCTCACTTGAGTCCATGTGTAGCTTAGTGTGTCGTTGTTACGGTCTGTTGCTGTAACAGACACAGTACCTGAAGCCGATTCAGAAACCGTTTCATCACCAGAAACACTAATAATAGGAAGTGCGTTATCACATGCTAACGTATCACCAGCAATTACGTTCGAGAAGATTGGTGACGTTACATTGCTTACAGTCACGTTATCAATCCACCAGCCGAACTCACGTACTGCGCTGTCTGATGAGATACGGAAGCGTAATTTTGCACGGTTACCGTTTAGTTCAGTACCAAAACGAATAGTTTCGTAGTTACCATAAACACCATTATCAATATTGTTACCTGTGAAGGTATCGCGATCTTGTAGTGCTTGTGCGTCATTTTCGATTAGTGGGCCGTCGTAACCAACATCAAATGAACCGCCCATTTCAGTAACATCAACCCAATTACCACCGTTCACGCTGATTTCTACAACACCACCATCCCACTCGTTTTCGATTAGGTAGAAGTGCCAGAATGAAACTTCAAATTCACCTGCAAAGCCAATATCGAACTCTCTTGACTCAATAGCAACATCTGACTGGAAGTCATTGTTGTTCAAGTACATTGTTTGCTCGCCAAGACCAAAACCAAAGCTGTTGAAGAAGTTAACATTACCGCCAGTTGCCATGCTTTGCGTGCCAACAGCTAAGTCATCACCTGTCATTACGTGCTCTTTCCAGTCGCGTAATGATGTACCTGCTACTTCCATATCATCAGCAGTTTGTGAACTAACTGGTGCCTTGTCTTCAAAGTCCATGTTTACAAGGTAAGATACTGTATCGCTTAGAGCTTCAACGATTTCATCATCAGCAGAAAGCTCAGGGAATGACACTTCGATTTCAAGCGTATCAGCAGTGCCAGCATCGTTTAATGTGAACTTAATTGGCGCACTTGTTTGCGAAGCATACGGTGTTGTATCGTCAAATGTGATTAAGCCATCATTTTCAAATGTAACATCGTGGCCACTCACAACTGTTAATTGTGCTTGTGTACCTGTTAGTACTTCACTACCTGTATTCATGATGCTAACAGTTAAAGTACCTGTTTCACCCTTATCAAGAATGTTGTCGTTTGAACAATAACCAAGCTCAACACCATTGTAGCTTGCATTCATTTCAACATCTTTTAGGGTAAAGCTTGCAAGTTGCATTTTGTCAGATTCAACAACACCCGTTAAATCTTCACTGAAACGATCTGGCGCTTGAGCACCTAAGCCCATACCACGCTTAGCAAATGCACCTAAGATTAGTTTGTAATCTTCAGGGTCAACTGCATATGCAGCCGCTAAGATTGCATCACGTGCTTCTGTGTATAATGGTGCAACTGGTGTTAACTTGTAACCAGCAACTAGGTAGTTAGCCATACGGTTTTGAGCATCTTCAAAGCCGTGCTTGTTGATAAGCGCTACGTAGCTTTCCCAAAGCATGGTTGCCCAAATTTCACCTGCAGCGTGTGGTGAAGCAACACTCGTTGGTGCAATACCTACATCACCACCAGCATCTTCAGTAATGTGACGGAAAGACAGTGGGTTAACGTCCATATTTGTTGAATATGGAACACGACGGATACCATAATAGAAGTCTTCTACGAAAGTACCGCTACCGTATGCTTTTTGGAACTTGTCGTTACCTGGGATGTTGATGTCATCTGCTTTCGCAATGAACATTAGTGAGTGGAAATCACCCCAACCTTCGCCCATCGCGCGACCTTGGAAGTTGATAAGACCCGATGAGTTACCCACTAAACGGTTACTGATATAGTGACCCCATTCGTGAGCAATAATACCATTATCTAACGTACCGTCTTTTAACGTAGCTTTATTGAACATGTTAACAGTAACAGTTTCGCCTGCATCGATACCATCGTAAAGTGCATGACCGTCAGCAAAGTTAAGACCCATGTTAGGAATAAGCACTGCATCATCTTCACCGCCCATTGGCGCTGGCTCATCAGTATCTGGGTTGTTATTCACAACAATTGCACCAATTGCACCCGCTTCTTGAGCGTGTAGTACTTTTGCAGTGAAGTTACAAGAACCACGGTCTACTAGCGCAATTTTACCAGCTAGTTCTGCTGCGTTTGTTGCAGGTTCACAACCATCAGTTACGCTACCAGAATCAACGTTATTATCGTCCACTAGACGAACAACTTCGCCAGCGATATCAGCAAATTGCATTTGACCAAAGCTAGATACTTTTGACGAATCTAGAAGACCAATGGTCGCGTCAGATGTTACAACCACACCAAAGTCAATGCCTACTTTTGCATCTTTACTATTGTATAAATACATTTGCATGCGAGGGCTTGCACCATCAGCAGGCGTAGACATGTTTGCGTTGTTTAATCCGCTATTATCTTGTGCTTGCGCTTCGATTGGGTCGCCTTCAACACCGCCACGGCCGTAGTTCGATACTTGCGCAACATTTGATGTTTCGTCAAAACCATGGTCGTAGAAGAAATCGTGTAAGAAGTTGTTCATGTAGAACAAGTTAACGATTGCCGCTTTACGGTTATCGTAGCTGTTTGCTACTTGGTCAACTTGATAAGGGTAATCGAATGTAAAGTCTGATGTAGTTTCAGCAGTGAAGTCACCTTCAGTGTAACCTTGAGGTGCGATTACATCGGCATAAGCAAAGACGTTGTTACCTGAAGTGGTTGTAGCATCATCAGCAAGCCACGGATCCATCGTGCTTAGTTTTTTATAGTAAGACAAACTTACAAGTGGTGCATCTAGGATTTCAGTTTCATCGATTTGATCTGGACCATCAGCTGGGATCACGTCGCCATGAGGACCTTCCCACGGATAACCATCTTCGTCAGCCCATACACGGTAGTTAAAGTCTGCCGCGTGTGCTTTTAAGTCTTTCTTGAAATAAACTTTGCTGTTTTGTGCGCCAATAACGTAGCTAAAGTAATCGCTTTCTAGGCTGTTTTTATCAGCAACTTCTACTTCAACGTAGTATGCAGATTGCAACTCGCCCGCTACTTCAAAGAATACTTTCTTAGCACGTGGCTGGCCTAGTACAATTTTGTCACCAGTTTGGTTAGACACATTGTACTTAACATAGTCGCCTTGTTCAGTTGATTTAGTTAGCGATACGTCGATATCAGCAAGTTCTTTAATCGCACGTTTAATGCTTTGCTCCGCGCCAACAAATTCAGCAAGTGGTGCGAACGATTTGGTTGCACTAGCGCTTGTGTTTGCAAAGTAGCCAGAACCTGCAACTAGGTTATATTCTTTGTCCATGATCAGGTTGTATTCACGGTTGAATACTTCAATGTCATGTACTTTTTGCTTGTATTTAGCTGTGATTGAACCAAGCTTCTGCTCAGATAAATCAGTTAGTACGGCGCTCGATACACCTTTTTTCAGAGCGCTAACGCCCGTTAAAGCATTTAGATAAAAATCAGCAGCGTATGCATTGCGCTGCTCAGGAAGGATCATCGCCATGTCTGGCTTAGCTTGACCTACCGCATTCCAAAGGAACGTAGCTTTACCTAATTGCTCATCGAAAATTGATTTGTGCCCTGATACAGTACGACGCTCAGCTAATGCACGTTGCTGAGATACTTGAGGATTAAACTGTACTTGAGAACTAACACTTGATGCGTTGTAAAAGCGAGTTTGTTCACTTGCTTGTATTTGAGTTGATGCCAAGATAGCCGTTACCATAGTTGCAACAGCAGTTACTTTAAATTGAGACATTCCTTACGTTCCCTATTGTTATATTTTTATTTTCGGTTAACAATCATAACCAAAGCCAATGTACCTAATCTGGCAATCAAAAGACAGAATCAATTGTAAACAAAAGTAACGAACAAACAGGTCAACAATGAACAAAGCAATTAATATACAGTTAGTTACACTAGCGCTAATACTCTTATCAGGCTGTCAAAAAAGTGAAATATCCGAACAAGATAGCTCGCAACACTCAGCAAGCAGTTCACAAAAAGAACAAGTTTTAGATAAAGATGTTAAAAAAGTGGTCGAGATTAACAAACAAAAACCAATTAACGCTTTTAGCAATAATGGCGAAAAAATTACCTTTGCCGCGCCTACTTTAACCAAAGGCACTGAAGTATTTAATCACGCGATGAAAGAGCCTGGTATTGCTACCGGCGCTATCTATTTAACTCTCAAAGATAATAGCTTACCGGTAGAGCTTAGCAGCCAATACACGTTAAAAAAAATGACCAACAAAACATATCGATACCTTGCTGAAAAAGATACTGATTTATTAAAAGTGCAAGACGTTTTTAAACAAAATGCCAATGTCGATATTGTTGAAATTAAAGTTGATTATTCACCGATAAAAGAGGTGATGTAGGTTGGCTAGAGCCAGCGAAACCCAACGTGAAGGAGCTCTCAGCCTTCAGATGCGCTGCTACTAGTTTCACGCCTACTTGTAGCAGCGGGTTTATCCCGCGTCATCATGCGCTAAGTTCTAGGTTCTAGCCTCTGGGTTCTAGGACGCGATGTAAAATCGCTGCCAGCTCGCCATCTCGTAACTCTAAACTCACTAACTTAACTACTCCACCACAAAATCAAAATAGGTAGCGGGGTATGCTTGAGGTTGATAGGTAAAGTGCCACCACTCCATTGAATAAGGGGCGAAACCGGCATCAGTCATGAGGGTTTTTAGTTTATATCGATTAGCTTTTTGTTCTGCGCTTATGCGCGGGTCGTCGGTGTTTGACAGGGTGTCGAACATATCAAAGGGTGAGCCCATATCGAGCTCTTTGCCTTTTGCATCGACTAAGGTTAGATCAATTGTTGAGCCACGGCTGTGGCCCGATTTAGCGGCGATATAATCACCTAGTAGCTTGTCTTTGCCTAGATTTGGATAAAACTCAGCTTTAGTCCGGGTATCCTCTAAATCGTTCACCCAACGCACAAAGTGATCGACTGCTCGTTGTGGTCGATAGCAATCAAATATCTTTAAGCTTAGCCCTTCATTTTGAGCGGCATTTTGTACTTTTTTAAGGGCTGTAACAGCACTATTATGTAATAAACATTTAGGTGCATTGTAGCCATCTATAGGTTTGCCAACAAAATTATGATGACCAAAATAACGAATATCCAACACTGCATTCGGTATCAATACGCCTACATCAAGAAACTCGCTGCGCTTGTCGTCATCCGAGTTTGCGTAAACATTATTACCCCATGTCAGAGCAACGCTTGCAAACATAATTGGTTTTATTAATCGAGCGAGTAAAGTAAATGCCATATCGATTTGTCCGTAAATAACTTAATAACATTCACTATTGCATATAAAATAACTTATTCCAACACTGGAGTGTCAGAAATAGGGGTAAGCTCTTTATAGTAGCTGCCATCAACAACACAGCGATTGCGCCCGGTCTTTTTAGCTTTATACAAAGCTTGATCAGCCAATTTAAACACCTCTTCGAGGCTCAATTGTTCCAGAGGCCAGCCCGAAATACCAATTGATACATTAATGCAGCCCACTGGATCTATGAAGCTTTCAGAGACGCGCATACGCAAGCGCTCAGCGAGTTGATAAGCCCGTTTTGCCTCAACTTTTGGCATGATCACAATGAACTCTTCACCTCCTGTACGTGCAACAACATCGCCATCGCGCGTGACATCCAGCAAGATTTTAGCAAGTGATTGCAATACTACATCGCCAATATCATGCCCATATTCGTCATTTACCCGTTTAAAATGATCGATATCGATTGCCAGTATCGCAAATGGACAACGCTGCTCTATAAAGTGACTTAACTGCATATCGAGACTACGGCGGTTATGTAAACAGGTTAATGGATCCGTTTGTGCTTCTTGACGTAACAAGCCAATTTTACTGTGTAACAAGCCAACACCTCTAAGCATGGCTTTTCTTAGCTCATTGCTTTCAAAGTACCATGAACGAATTTGTGTCAACTCAAGCGAAGTAGATGGTCGATCGAGAGTATTGGCGGTTTCAGCTAATTGTCTCAAAGGTTGTGCAATTAAACGCGCAAGCACCCAAATAAATACAAAAGTGAGTAAACCAATTGGTGCCGTTTTTACAAATACTTGCCACATTAAGCTGTCGAGCGGTGCAAGGGTACTGTCTAGTGGACGCTGGGTTACTACTCCCCAAGGAGCTACTGTCATCGGTGCGTAGCCAGCAAGCATTGCAACGCCTTTGCTATTGGTAACAAGCTGAGTCCCTGAGTTCCCTTTTAGTACTTCTTCAATTACTTGGTTATCAAATACTTGCTCACCAATACGGTATTTATCGGGGTGGTAAAGTAAACGGTGGTTTTCATCAACCACATATAAGTAAGAGCCGTCTTGATAGAAATGAACTTGCAATAACTGATTTAAGATACTGGCGCGCTTTAAGTATAAAGTTCCGCCAACATAACCAATAAAATTGCTGTTCTTATCGAATAGAGGTTGCGAGATAAAAATGAGTAAATTACCCGCCATAGAAATGTAAGGCTCGCTTATCATAGGAATACGGTATGACAAAGCAGCCTTGGTGCCAAAACTATCTACTTTACGATTTTGAAGTTCAAGAGACTGCGGCGATACGCCAAGAATTTCGCCTTGTTTATTAACGATTATAATCGAGTTAAAACTATTAGTTTGTAATCTTAAGCGCTCTGCTTCAGCACTGATCAGCTTCTGATTATTAAAGTCTTCTTCAAGGATTTTGCCTACATAAGCAAGCTGTTGCTGAGCAGCTAACAAAAAGTTATCAGTAGCCGAAACCAACTTAGCAGCATAGGCTTTGTGATTACTCATTGTTTTATCTATTAGTTGTTGTTTTTGAACTTGGTAGCTCGAGTAATAACTATTTAAAAAGGTAATAAGCGTTGCAGAAAACGCTAATAATAAAATTAAACGACGTAGGTTTAAGCGTTTGCTAAGACTATTAAGCACGATACTTCTCACATATGGGCCCAAAATTCCATATCGGGTACATCTAATACCTTTATACTAGCAATTTGTTCTGTGTACCTCTATAAAACTTTTATCAGAATTTGATTTAGCGCAAACAAATAAGTGTAATTACTCTAATTTCAAGTTACTGCTTTTTACAAAGGAAACATCCTTAATTTAAGTGAAAACATCTGCAAATAGATGGTTCAACCAAGTAATGGCAATTCATTTCTTGTAATGTTTTTTCAATCAAATACTAAGCTAAGCGTTTAAAGATTTGCGGGTCAGTAATTGAACAAGAAGTAACTTGCTTTGAAATAATAATTTATTACAATGTTAAGACAAAATAAAAATAAAGTTTTCTTATGCGCCAACATTGTTCCGATATTATAAAGTCACTCCCCACACACCGCCTTATGGCATTAGACGTAATGCGGGGGCTAACTATCACCGCTATGATCTTAGTAAATAATCCGGGGAGTTGGGGAGCGATGTATTGGCCATTGAAACATGCACAGTGGCATGGCTGGACACCGACTGATTTAATTTTTCCGTTTTTTATTTTTATTGTCGGCATGTCTATCACGCTATCAGTAAATAACTTGCGCGCTAAAGGAGTGAGTGATCAGCAAATAGTAAAAGCAGGTGTTATTCGCACCCTCAAGCTTATTGCTCTTGGTTGGTTTTTAGCCCTGTTTTATTACAACTTTCGAGATCCCTCTTTCAGCTGGGTTGATGACAAACTATTGCAGTTGCGTGTGTTGGGCGTGCTGCAACGTATTGGTTTGGTGTATTTAGTCGCTCTGTGTTGTTATCTCTATTTATCGCCTAAGAAAATAGCCATTACTTGCATCACTCTTTTATTATTTTATGGCGCCGCCATGCTTTATATCCCTTATACCTTGCCAAACGGCGAGGTAGTGAGTGGCTTATGGTTACATGGCAATAACTTAAGTGCCTTTATTGATAGTACGGTTTTAGGTAGTCACCATGTGTATTATGCGAATGCTAAGCCACTGCCATTTGATCCTGAGGGGCTTTTTTCTACACTTCCAGCCATTGCCAGTGCGCTAAGTGGCATCTTGGCTGCGGTTTACTTAACAAAACAACCCGACCTAAAAAAACAAGCCCGTACACTTATCTTATTGGGCACATTAGCTGTTATTGCCGGCTACTTAATTTCACCAATCACGCCTATCAACAAAGCATTATGGACACCAAGCTATGTATTGCTCAGCTCTGGGCTTGCTATTATTACGTATGCCCTGTGCAGTGCCATTTTAGATATTTATAAAGTACGAAGCTGGGGCGCACCCTTTATTGTATTTGGCGCCAATGCGATACTCTTTTTTATGTTTGCAGGCGTATTTGCACGGCTATTAATAATGATTCCAATAGGCGATAGCAGCTTAAAAGGCAGTATTTACGGCTTAATACAAGTGTTTATAAGCAACGATTATTTAGCATCATTTGTATTTTCGCTGTTGTTTTTAGCCGTATCTTACCTTGTGATGCTCACGTGTTATAGAAAAGGCATTTTTTGGAAAGTGTAGGCTTTTAAAAAATGGGCTAGTCAGACTAGCCCATTAAATTAGCAATTAAGCTCTGTTATATTGCATGGCTTTGTTTATCGAGTAGATACAAAATTGACTGATAACTAATGCCACTGTGCTCAGTTAAACCAATTTCACAGCTACGGCTGTTAGACACACCGCGACTACAATTTTTTGGCACGTGTTGTTTAAGGGTTTTTAACGCGTTGCTATTTAGCTCTGGCAAGTTAAATCCTTTATCTCCGGCAAAACCACAACACTCAATATCAGCTGGAATAATCACTTCATTGCTACATGCCTTGGCAAGCGACACTAAGCTTTGCTCTTTACCTAATCGCTTTGAGCTACAAGTAACATGCAGCATCACCGGCTCATTCACTGGCGTGACTTGCAAATTAGGCAGTAAATGCTGGGCTGCAAAATCAGCACTTTCGTAAATTGAGAGTGATGCATTTTGCGCGGCATTGAGAGTGGTGAGCGCACAAGGGCTGGCATCAAAAACGATGGGATATTGGCCATTATTTGAAAGCGCCTCAAGCTCAGTAAGTAACTGCTCACTTTTGTTTAAAAACTCTTTATTCAACCCTTTACTCGCAAATGGCATTCCACAACACAGTGAATCTACTTGTTTAGGTATTACAACCTCAAATCCCGCTTTTTGGGCTAATGAATGCATAACATCAATCAGTGGTCGTTTATCATCGGCAAGTTTATCTGCTGCAAAAACGCGAGTTGCACAGCTAGGCATATACACCAACTTTTTAGCCTGTTGGGGTTGTTTAGAATTATTATTTATTGGTTGCTCCCCTCTTGGCCAAGCCGAGTAATACAACGGCGTACCAAGCAACTTATGAGCAGGTTTACTAAGACTTCTTAGGTTATTACTACCTATTGCTTTTTCGAGCACGTGCATCACGTTTAAGCCAAATCGAGCGCCAGATGCGACAACTGCAAAATGCTGACTAGCAAAGCGAGCTAATG
The DNA here is from genome assembly GCF_021532475.1 of Pseudoalteromonas sp. APAL1. Lineage (NCBI taxonomy): Bacteria > Pseudomonadati > Pseudomonadota > Gammaproteobacteria > Alteromonadales > Pseudoalteromonadaceae > Pseudoalteromonas > Pseudoalteromonas sp. APAL1. The sequence goes on from NZ_JAKGAW010000030.1 coordinate 51,873, forward strand.
ACCGTGTCACTTTGCTTGAAGAGGCTTGCTCTGCTCTGAGCGATTTTATAAATTCGCCCGTGTTTATTCCCACCGGGCATTTAAGGCCACAAAGGCCCGTTGCCGCGCATGAATCAATACCTAAGTATTTAAAGTCGGCCTCGATAACACTGAGCTTTTGATTTAATTTCTGCTTACTCGCTAAATCATCGGTTGTTAGCAATTGATTGTGTAGCTCAGTGCGGTGTCGCCACAAGGTAATACGCTGCCTCGGTGTTAAGCTAAGCCCTTTTGATGGGCAAACCACTTCGCAAAAGCCACATTCAATACAGGTATCGATAATATCATCACTTTTTGGCATGACTTTTAAATGCTGAGTGTGGGCATTTTTATCATGATTAATAATGACACCAGGATTAAGAATGTTGTGTTGATCAAATAGCTGTTTTAGCTTAACCATTACAGCGAAACCATCATCACCCCACTCTGTTGCTACAAAAGGTGCCATGTTACGCCCTGTGCCATGCTCTGCTTTTAAAGAGCCTTTTAGCTCAACCGCTACTAGGTTAGCCACATCGGCCATAAATTGCTCATAACGATTAACTTGATCTTGTGTATCAAACGCTTGGGTGAATACAAAATGCAAGTTACCCGCTAAAGCATGACCAAAAATAATGGCTTCATCATAGCCATATTTAATGAAGAGCTGATGAAGTGCGTTCACGCCTTGTGCTAATTTATCAAGCGTGAAGGCAACATCTTCAATAATTACGGTGGTGCCTGTTTCGCGCACAGCACCGACAGCAGGAAAGGTGCCTTTACGGATATTCCAAAGTGCCGCATTACGGGCACTATCAGCAGAAAAATCAATCGCAGCTAATTGGCTTTGACTAAACTGTGCAATAAGTTGCTGCGTGCTTTGTGTTAGTAACGCAAGGGCATCTGTATTCTCTGCTCTTAACTCCATTAAAAGTGCCGCTGACTGCTCGGGATAGCTGGCCACTTCTTTTGGCATTATGGCATGCTCAGACACCGACATCAGGGCACGTTTATCTAGTAGCTCAACCGCTGCAACATCAAGCTCACTAAGCCTTTGCACCAGCTCACACACCTTGCTGATATCGTCAAAAATAAAGAAACCGGTATGTTTGTGTGCGTGCTCAATCACTGTGTGATAGGTAATATCAGCAATAAACGCAAGCGTTCCTTCAGAACCAATAATTAAATGCTTAATGATTTCAATTGGATCTGAAAAATCCAGCAACGCATTTAAACCATAACCTGTGGTGTTTTTTAAGCGGTATTTATGGGCGATACGCTCACTTAAGTCGCTATTTTCTTTAACACTGTCAACAAGGCTCATTAACTCATCAACCCATGCCCCATGACTTTGTAAAAACTTTTCACAACTTTGACTATCTGCGGTATCAAGCACAGTACCATCAGCAAAAATAAGGGTCATATCTTTGACTGTGTGGTAGCTGTTTTGTGCCACCCCACAACACATTCCTGATGAATTATTTGCCGCCATGCCGGCTACTTTACAGCTGTTAATCGATGCGGGATCAGGGCCTATTTTCTTACCATAAGGTGCCAGTATTTGGTTTACTCGCGCTCCTATAATCGCAGGCTCTAGACGAATAGCTTCACCATCATCTAAAACTTCAAATTGACTCCAGCTATCACACAGTAACACTAATACTGAGTCAGTAATTGCTTGCCCAGACAAACTGGTTCCAGCAGCTCTAAAGGTAATAGCCACCTTATGCTGTTGTGCTGCACTTATCACATGCTTTGCTTGATTTTGGTTACTCACCAATACGATGAGCTCAGGCACCAAGCGATAAAAACTGGCATCAGTGCCGTAGGCATATCGACGTGAGTAATCTTCTATTAATGCTGACTCTGGTAAAAAAGGTGTAATTTGCTGTTTAAATGCGTGCAATTGAGTAAAAGCCATCTCGCCCCCTGGCCTGCCATATCTGCGCTGATAATTATGGAATATATTATTACTTTAATTTGCTTTAAAAAGCGACCAATTAAATTGATAAATTATCAATTCACTAGCACCTTTGCAGTAATAAAGACTTGGTTATTTAAGCTTAATAGCCCTATTTGGTGATCTAACTTAGCTTTTTGCAGTTAGACAAAAAAACCGCTAGGGTAGCAAAAAAATACTGTATTTATATTTAAAAACCCATTAACATCAAGAATAATTTATTCTAAAAATCAAATAAGCGTTTAGCTTTGGAGCTTGCTGTGTTAAATAAGTTTGCACTATCGTCACTGGTTATCGGATTAGGGTGTTTCATGCCATTACAATCATCATTTGCTGAATCTGCGTTAACTTTAAAACAACAGTTAGGGCAAAAGCTGATGCTCGACTTGCGCTATTACTGTGAGCAAGACACCGGCGAGCAAAAATGTCGAACGCCAGTCACCCGCTTACCTGCTGATTTAGCTAATATCATTAGCAAACACAACATTGGTGGTGTTATTTTATTTGCTGAAAATATCGATACCGTGCCCCAAGTAATCAAACTTAATAACGACTTACAACAAGCTGCTGCAAAGTCTGAACTTGGCTTACCGCTATTTATTTCAATAGACCAAGAAGGTGGCCGCGTAGCTCGTATACCACGTGATGTTGGCACTTCATTTACCGGTAATATGTCGATTGGCGCAACTTATAAAGAACACGGTACACACTTCGCAACAGAGTCTGCCCGTATAATCGCAGAAGAGCTGTTGGCACTGGGTGTAAATGTTAACTATGCGCCAACAGTTGATGTGAACATGAACCCAGATAACCCAGTTATTAACGTGCGCTCATACGGCGAAGATCCACAGCTGGTTGCAAAACTAGGTGGCGCACAAGTGGCAGGGTTTGAAAATAATGGCGTTATTTCATCGTTAAAGCACTTTCCGGGTCATGGTGATACAAACGTCGATAGCCATACTGGCCTGCCAAAAGTAATGCATGACAAAGAGACCATTTGGCAGCAAGACTTACCGCCGTTTAAAGACATAATTAAAAATCAGCAACCGGGTATGATTATGACTGCGCATATCCAATACCCAGCCCTTGATGACAGCACCTTTGTTAGTAAAGAAGGGAAAACCATGATCAAGCCAGCGACCATGTCGCGTAAAATCATCACTGATTTACTACGTGATGAGCTTGGTTATCAAGGTGTTGTGATCACAGATGCACTAGACATGGCTGGTATCAGCCACTTCTTTGAGCCAATCGAAGCGGTTGTAAATACCTTCGCTGCGGGTGTTGATATTGCCCTTATGCCAATCGAAATCAGAAGTCCAAAAGATTTAGAGGTACTTGAAGCTCTTATAGACCGATTAGAGCAAGAAGTTCAGCGCGGTACTTTAAATGCCGATGAGATCACAGCTTCTGCAACACGTATTTTAAAGCTTAAAGAAAAGTTTAAGCTCACAACAAAGCTTGATGATGAAGCAGCCATCAAAAAAGCACAGCTTTTACTGGGTGACCAAAGTCACAGAAAAGTAGAGGCTGAGTTAGCCCTTGCAGCTATCACCGAAGTAAAAAACGAGAACAACACACTGCCACTGAACATTAAATCAGGTACAAAAGTACATATCATCATGCCTGATACGCGCAAATGTTTTGCCCTACAACAAGCACTGCTTGATAACACTAATACACTACTAAGCTTTAGCTGCACTAGCTTGCAAGGCTATGAACCAATTTCGACCTTAAAAGAAATGAATGAGGCCGATGTGATCATTGCTGCAAATGCATCACCAAAACAAAGTGCTGTTGAAGTAGGTGGAATGGATGATTTAGCTGATAATCCTGAATTTGCTATCGCTAAGGCAGATCAATCAGCAGCACTAGAGTCATTACTAAAGCAAGCTAAGCTAGCGAACAAGAAAACTGTTTTTGTTAGCTTACGAGCTCCATACGATATTTCACAATTTGGCAAATTTGCCGATGCAGTTCTTGCCACTTATGCTTACAATATTGATATAGACACCGAAGAAAAGATTGCTGGCCCTGCGTTTACTGCACTTGCAAAAGTGCTGATGGGTAAGGCCTCTGCAAATGGACAACTACCAGTAACTGTTAATGGCTTAAACTGAGTGCTATTGTAGCAGCATCAGTTGAGTGTTAATTTCAAGGAGAGACACATGCAAAAAGATGCATCATTAACCACCCCTGCCGCTATTCGTAAAATAGTGAGAGGGGGCGACTACAGCGGAAATACATCTGGCTTTGCGCCAGGGTTCGTACAGGCAAATTTGGTCATTTTACCCAAGCAATACGCGTTTGATTTTTTGCAATTTAGTCAGGCAAATCCGAAAGCTTGCCCAATCATTGCAACAAGTCGATTACCAGGCGTAACCGATATGCCTACGGTTGGGGAAGATATTGATATTCGTAGTGACTTACCACGTTATCGCGTTTTCAAAAATGGTCAAATGATTAAAGAAGTAACTAACATTACCGAGTATTGGCGTGATGACTTAGTCACTTTTTTAATTGGTTGTTCTTTCTCGTTTGAAGAAGCACTTATTGCAGCAGGACTTGAAATTCGTAACATTACTGAACAAAGAAATGTTCCCATGTACCTTACAAATATCGCATGCCAAAAGGCGGGGATTTTTCATGCTAACATGGTAGTAAGCATGCGTCCGATGAAACCTGCCGATGCTATTCGGGCGATTCAAATTTGTAGTCGCTTTCCGGGGGTACATGGCGCTCCAGTACATTTTGGCGACCCTGCAGCAATTGGGATTAAGGATATTAATAAACCTGAATTTGGCGATCAGGTTAGCATTCGTGAAGGTGAGGTACCGGTATTTTGGGCCTGTGGTGTAACCCCACAAATAGCCATTGCCAATGCAGCACCTGACTTTTGTATAACCCACAGCCCAGGGCATATGCTGATCACCGATATTCCAAACAGCAAAATGGCAGCCTTTTAATATGACAATAAAACTCAATTGCGACCTTGGCGAAAGCTTTGGAATGTGGAAAATGGGCCTCGACGAGCAAGTAATGCCGCATATCGATATGGCTAATATTGCCTGCGGTTTTCATGCCGGAGATGCCGATGTAATGGCCGCAACCTTAGCCCTTGCCAAGCAGCATAATGTTACCATTGGTGCGCACCCAAGTTACCCTGATAAACAGGGATTTGGACGTCGCTCTATGGCAATGAGTGACAAAGAGCTGAGCAATTGTCTTTATTATCAAATTGCAGCCATTGATGGGATGGCTGCAGTACATGGTTTAACGCTTGAATATGTTAAACCTCATGGCGCGCTATATAACGATATGATGAGCGATGAGCGTATTTTAAATGTCGTTATGCGTGCTGTTGCTAGTTATCCTAAGCCATTAAAGTTAATGATTTTAGCAACTAATCTTTCTGCCAAACATCAAACCATGGCAAACGAGCTTGAACTCGAGCTGATATTAGAGGCGTTTGCCGATCGGCAATACACTGATGAAGGAAAGCTCGTATCACGCTCTCTTGCAGGCAGTGTTCACGATAAATCAGCATTAATCGCACAAGTAAAGCAGCTATTGGAGCATGGCACAGTGACAACGCGAAGCGGTCAGCAACTGGCTCTTCATGCCGACAGCCTCTGTGTACACGGCGATAATGAAGCGGGTATTGCGCTAATTCAAGAGATCAAAGCATTATGTCAGCAAGCCTAAGCGACGACTCGCTCAGCACACACATTGAAACCATGATGGTTGAGCAAAATCCACGTGGTATGCAGCACTTGTACGCCAAGCAAGAGACTGGCACCTATTTACGTGCGGCAAAATCTCTTCATCACGCGCAAGGAACCGTGTTGATTGGAACTGGCTTTGCGGTCAACAATACCTTCGAAACCGACGGCCCGGTAGGTGCTATAGCACTTTACAAAGTACTCGAAAAGCTTGGTAAACAGCCGATTTTGGTTACTGGCAACCCCCTTTACAGTGCTCTAAAAAACGATTTTAACTGTTTTGAGTTGCCGATTAACAGTATTGAAAATGCCCGCACCTTTAGCATTAAAGCCCTTGAGCAGTTAAAGCCTGATTGTGTTTTATCAATAGAACGACCGGGGCTTAACAAACATCAGCGTTATTACAATATGCGCGGTATTGATATTTCTGAGCATTGCGGCTGCTTTGATTTTTTTATAACAGAAGCACCTTGCCCCACCATAGCGATTGGTGATGGCGGTAACGAAATAGGCATGGGTAACCTTGCACAGCATATGCAAGCACTTAACATTACTCCTTGTATAACCCCTTGCGATGAGCTTTTACTTGCTGATGTATCTAACTGGGCGGCATACGGGCTAATTGCTTTTTTAAGTCGCTGGCATCACACAGATTTGTTGGCTGATATTGAGCCACTCAACATTTTAAATTACCTAAGTGAGCGCGGTAGTGTCGATGGCGTCACCCATAAAAATGAGCTCACCGAAGACGGCTTGCACGCGATGCATGGCCAACAATTAATAACTCGGCTTCGCCAACTTGGCGGCTTTACGACAGAGAATGAGGTTTAACAATGGGGACGGTATACCTAAACGGTGAGTACCTTGGCGCTGATGAAGCAAAGATTTCACCAATGGATCGCGGTTTCTTATTTGGCGATGGTATCTATGAAGTGATCCCATCATACCACGGCAAAATGCTTGGTTTTGGTGCACATATTGAACGTATGAATAACGGTTTAAATGAGCTTGAAATTAAGCTCGATTACACTGCCGATACGTGGCGTAAAATCTGTAATGATTTATGCGAGAAAAACCAAGGTGATAACCTAGGGATTTATTTACACGTTAGTCGCGGCGCCGACACTAAACGTGCCCACGGCTACCCAACGAATATTACCCCAACCGTATTTGCGTTTGCTTTTGAAATTCCGGCAGAGCCAAAAAGCGACATAGATAGCGCAACAACTTACACTGTATCGCTTGAACAAGACCGTCGCTGGCAACGTTGCCATATTAAATCAACGGCACTGCTTGGCAACGTGATCCATTACAAACATGGTGCAGCAGCGGGTAACAAAGAAACCATTCTATTTAATCGCTTAGAAGAAATTACCGAAGCAAGTTCAAGTAATGTGTTTATCGTAAAAGATGGCGTGATCAGTACTCCACCTCTTGATAACCAAATTTTACCGGGAATAACCCGCTGGTTAATAATCAACATTCTACACAGCCACAGTGACTTTAAAGTGCAAGAGCGCATTGTTAGTAAAGATGAGTTACTTGATGCCGACGAAGTATGGATCACCAGCGCCACTAAAGAAGTTGGCCCAGTCGTAAAAGTAAATGGTAAGTTAGTTGGCGATGGTAAACCTGGTGCAGTTTGGCAACAAGTACAAAGCCTGTTTTCTAAGCATAAGTTTGATTACTAATTTAATCGTAATTTAAAACAAACGCCTACATAAAGTAGGCGTTTTTGTTTTAGCTTTTATTTGGTTTATAAGGCCAAGCTTGCAATAGGCCGTCACTGGTTTCTGAATATAGCTGCTTACCATCGTAAGCCACACTTAGTACTGACGTACGTTGGCGCTGTTGTTTAGCTTCGTATTCAGCAATGAGTTCACCATCTGCAACGCGATATAAACGCATCTTCATTTTTGGTGAGCCCGTTAATAGCCATTTATCTTGATTAATAAATTGCGATGCAGTGAATTCAATAAAGTTAGAGTATGAAGACACTTCAGATAGCTCTTTTTTATTGGCTAAATCAAAAAATACACGATCATCAACCGAGTCAATTGCAAAGCCCAAGCTCGCTGTTTTATTTAACGTAACGTGATTCACTCTAGTCGCTAAACGCTCTTCAAAGCGAGTGCTGCCATCGTTCGTTGACCAAAGCTTAACGTACTTGTCGCTTGAGCCGGTAAACGCCCACTGACCATCGGCCGATAACGCCACGCTATTAATATCTAAACGATGAATATCAAAACGCTTAGTATCACCTGTGCGGGTATTTATCACCTCAGCCTTGCCGCTACGATAAGCGATAACCAACGTATCGCCTACGGCTGAAATAGCGATGTCTCTAGCGATTTCTTGTCCAGTGAGCCAAGTGCCAATACTACGCCCTGTGCGAGTATCGTATAAAGTCACCGATAATCGATTTGAAATGAAAAAGAGAGATTTGTTAGCGCTAAAGCCTGCCAGCTCAACATGTTCAGCGCCCTGCCCTGTTATACAATCATATAGACGCGCTTTTAACTGATTATCCCAAACGCACACCTCAGATTGGCTTGCCACTAACGCGTGACTCGCATCCTCGGTTAGCGCCGTGGCACTTAGTAGCTCATTGCCATGGGCAAATTCACTACTAGCAGGGGAAGTAAACACCTCACCTCCACCACAGCCCAAAAGGCTCAGTGCAAATACACAAGCAAGAGGTTTAAAAAGTTTCGACGTCATGATCATTCTCAATTTTTATAATTATTTTATATTGGAGCAGTGTAATGAAAATAAGCGGAAGTTGGTAGGGGAACTAGCCATCAGCTTTCAGCCGTCAGCCATCAGTTTTTGTAGGCGTGAAATTTATTTCGCGCGAAGCGCTGGCAGTTGTGCGATGCAGCGGCGCGCCATGCATGGCGCCTACTCAAAACTATTACTGGTCTGTTCTGCTAACGATTTCGTAGCCTTCAGCTTCATAATCATTGATGCATTTTTGAAATTTATTTTGCAGTTTTATTTCATCAAAAAAGCCAAGCGAATAAACATCACATTTTACTTTCATATGTTCACTGTTTTCTAAAACCGCATTAAGTTTGAGCTCAGCAAAACCAAATTTATAGGCTATTTCTGTGAACTGTGAATACAAAACCAAAAGCAGTACAGCAAGAAGGGTAATCGTTAGCGTATTTTTCATTTTTATTTCCTTTAAAAGTGTTTGTAAAAATACTGGAGCAATTATCGAACCAACAATATAACCTCATATAAATCAATATAATGAAGTATTCACGCAAAAGCATAGTTGATATTTCCACCAATAAATAGTGAAAAAGGCAACTATTTCCTAAAATAAATACAACTTTGGAGTGGTGAGTGTTTTTCAGTTTCGAGAAACGAGGTAGGAGGTACTAGCTAGTTTAGGCGCGCTTTTGTATCGCGCCATATCCGAAATATAAACTAGCTTCACACTAACCTGTAGCAGCGACTTTATGCCGCGTCATATATAAAAACCATTACGCGGGGTAAACCCGCTGCTACTTCTAACTTTACTCTTTCTAACTTTACTCTTTCTAACTTTACTCTTTCTAACTTTACTCTTTCTAACTTTCCCCTTGCTACCCCTTTTGAATTTCAACCTGATAGCTGACAGCTAACTTCCCTCATCCATGCGTAAAACAAAACACATTAAGTTTGTTACCGTCTAGGTCTCTGAAGTACCCCGCATAAAAGCCGGGCATTTCGCGTGGGCCGGGGGCGCCTTCGTCTGTGCCACCTAATTCTATGGCCTTCTTATAAAAGGCATCTACTTGGGCTGGGGTTTCAACAGCTAGAGCAATCATGGTGCCGTTACCTACAGTGGCTTTTTCATCGTTATAAGGTTTGGTAACCGCAAAACCGGGCTTATCTTGGCCTGTACTCCATGCGACAAAGCGGTCAGTTTCTAAAAAGCGCTCGGCGTTTAGAGTGGCGAACAATTCATCGTAATACTTTACTGCTTTAGCTAGGTTGTTTGTGCCTAACATGATGTAACCTATCATTGTGTGCTCCTTACGTTTAAAAGTGTCTGTACTCAACATAAAAGGGAAATGACCATCTGTCTATTGATTTCTCCATTCATCGCAATGGACTATATTTCTGATGGTTGTTACTTTATAACAGATTAAACACTGCTCACTAACAAGGAAATAAAATGAAGTTTAAAACGTCTTTAGCACTGCTTGCAGCTGCTAGCTTTTACGGCCACGCCGAAGCTAGTAATACCTTTGGGCTTGAAAATGTTTTTGATCTTGAATACGCCAACCAAATAGAAATGACAAAAAATGGCGATACAATTTACTTTGTGCGTAATCGCATGGATATCAAAAGCGACCGTAAAGTCAGTAATATTTGGTCAGTAAACCCAGATGGTAAAACCATGCTGCCGCTAACGTCTGGCGTGCATATGGATTACTCACCGGTGCTGTCACCAGATGAAACACGTTTAGCGTTTATTTCTACCCGTGATGGTAGTAGCCAAATCTATGTGAAATGGTTAAAAACCGGTAACGTAGCAAAAATTAGTAACCTAACGCAAAGCCCCGGCGGATTAACTTGGACGCCAGATGGCAAACAATTGGTGTTTAGCCAGTTTGTGCCAGCAAAATCAGCAAGCCCTGTGTCTTTACCGGGTAAGCCTGAAGGCGCTAAGTGGGCAGAGCCAGCTAAATATATTGACGATACCTATTATCGTGCTGATGGCGGTGGTTACTCAGAAAAAGGTTATCGTCACTTTTTTATTATCAGTGCAACGGGCGGCAATGCACGTCAATTGAGCTCTGGTGATTTTGATCACGGCGGAGCTATTAGCTTTAACAAAAAAGGTGATGCATTTTATTTTTCTGCTAATCGCCATACAGATAATGAACTGAAACCAACAAATTCAGAAGTTTATAAACTAAGTTTAAGTGATTTATCGATCACACAAATCACTGACCGTGTTGGACCTGATTCACGCCCAAAAGTGTCACCTAATGGTCGTTATCTTGCTTATACAGGCTATGATGACAAAAAAACTAACTATGAAAACAACGACATTTATTTACTAGATTTGAAATCAGGAAAAACCTCGGTACTCACAGCAGATTTAGATCGTAGTGTCGAAGATATAAAATGGGATGATAGCGGCAGTGGTCTTTATTTTAGCTACGATAGCGAAGGTAAAACACATCTAGCTTACCAACCGCGTAGTGGTAAACATAAAGTAATTACCGACAAAATTGGTAGTGTCGCCTTTGGTCGCCCGTATTCAGGTGGTGACTTTGATGTCAGTGAAGATGGTGAAGTTGCATTCACACTCGCTGATACCCAGCGCCCAGCTGATGTAGCATTAATTAAGCGTGGTAAAACGGCTCGTTTAACGCAATTAAATGAAGATGCGCTGGGCGACAAAGAGCTTGCCAAAGTTGAAGAGATTTGGGTTAAATCAAGCCATGACGGCTTAGCAATCCAGGGGTGGATTGCATACCCTCCGGGCTTTGACAAAAACAAAAAGTACCCTCTTGTTTTAGAGATCCACGGTGGTCCAGTTGCAAACTATGGCCCTCATTTCAGCCCTGAAGTGCAATTATACGCAGCCAAAGGTAATGTTGTACTTTATATGAACCCACGCGGCAGTGACTCATACGGTAAAGAGTTTGCGCAAACAATTCATCATAACTACCCAAGTAATGACTTTGATGACTTGATGACAGGTGTAGATGCTGTCATCGCTAAGGGCTTTATTGATGAAAGCAAACTGTTTGTTACCGGCGGTTCAGGTGGCGGGGTATTAACAGCTTGGATTGTGGGTCATACAGACCGCTTTGCAGCAGCTGTTGTTGCTAAACCTGTTATCAATTGGATCAGCTTTGTACTAACTGCTGATTTCTACCCTTTCTTTGCTGATTATTGGTTCCCTGGTAAGCCATGGGACAATATTGAGCACTACATGAAGCGCTCACCTATTAGCTATGTGGGCAATGTAAAAACACCAACCATGCTGTTAACCGGTGAATCAGACTATCGCACGCCGATTTCTGAAACCGAGCAGTTTTACCAAGCGTTAAAGCTACAAGGTGTTGATACCGCCATGGTGCGTATTCCTAATGCATCACATGGTATTACCGCTCGCCCATCAAACCTGATGAGTAAAGTCGCGTATATTCAATGGTGGTTTGATAAACATAGTAAGTAGTTGCAAGTTAGCAAAGCATTGTAGGCGCGATTTTATATCGCGCCATTTCCGAAACATTATCTAATAAAACTATAACGCGGGGCAACCCCGCTGCTACTTGCTAACTTTCTCCTTTCCAGCTTCCCCTTGTAAACCCCCTTTACAGTCAAAATGTGAGTAACTCCTTACATACCTTTTTTAAATATCGGACATTAATCCAAAAGCAGTTGGTAAAAAATCGGTTTATAGACAAAATCAGTAACTTGAGTTAGTAAAAAATCGGTTTGTGCCGCTAAAAACCTAGCTTCAGTTAGTAAAATTTTGGTTTATGAGGATATTGAGTTGGTAAAAAATCGGTTTATCAATGACGTGAGTTGATAAAAATTCGGTTTATAAATCGATAGAGTTTACAAAACAGCAGTATATTGCCGTTTATATGAGCCAATTTTAGCGATTCTAGAGGCAGTAATAAGGCAACACCCCCTAAATTAAGGCTTATAAGGCGGAGCTAGTTAAATCCTGATCTAAAATTTTTAAGCTGGTAAATGCGTGATCTGTATTTTTATAAAGCTAGTAAATGGCTGATCCAAGACTTAGTTAAAGAGTGATCCGAGATGCGAGGTTCGAGATGCGAGGTGCAAGGTGAGAGATGCGAGTCTGATGGCTGACGGCTGAAAGCTGATAGCTAAAATGTGAAAAAGGGCCCGAAGGCCCCTAACAACATTATTGAATAGCTATAAAGCAATATTACATTTTACAACTTGGTTAGAACTGGTTCATAGTATTTGCTTCACCACCGGCTTTAAGCGCATTTTCACCAGAGAAGTACTCTTTATGAGTATCACCAATGTTAGAACCTGCTAGGTCTTGGTGTTTCACTGATGCTTGCTCACGGCGAATTTCTTGACGTTGTACGTCGCGAACATACGCTAGCATGCCTAGGTCGCCGAAATAGCCTTCTGATAGAATATCAGTGCTTAGCGCCGCTGTATGGTAAGTTGGTAGCGTGATTAAGTGGTGGAAAATACCCGCTTCACGTGCACCATCTTTTTGGAAGTTTTGCACAAGTACGTCTGCTGCCGCTGCAAGCTCTGTGTCATCCATTTCTGGTGCCATTAATGCCTTATTGTCATCGATGCTTGGGTAAGCTGATAAGTCTTTACCTTGCTCTTGCCACTCAGCATATACTTGCTCACGGAATTTAAGTGTCCAGTTGAACGACGGAGAGTTGTTGTATACCAGCTTAGCATTAGGTACTTGCTCTTTAACGCGGTTAACAAGCTCAGCGATTTGTTTAACGTTTGGTTTTTCTGTTTCAATCCACAGTAAGTCAGCGCCTGATTGTAAGCTAGTTACACAGTCTAGAACTACGCGGTCTTTCTCTGTGCCTTCACGGAACTGGTATAAACCATTATCTAAACGTGTTGGTTTGCAAAGCTGGCCATTAAGCTTCATTGCTGTGTCGCCCTCGTTTAAGT